>JAHWJO010000533.1 GCA_019348365.1 Armatimonadota bacterium
AAGTCCGGCGGGTGGGCGCGCTCTTCCATGCGGCGGCTGCGGTCCACCTTCTATTCCTGCCGCTTGATATACCCTTCATACTTGATTTCGATCTCGACCTGTTCCTCCACATGAGCGGGGAGGTCCGGGCGTTCCGGATCCAAAGGCGAGAGCAAGGAGTAATCGAGATTGCTGCGACGCAGGAGTTCGGCCAGGGAGAGGGGTTTCGCCATCGGATCCGCGCCCATCTCACTCAAAAGTCTCTGAACTTCGGCGGTCGGACGAACGATCTGTTGACGAAGGCGGTGCGCTTCCGTTTTCATCAACTCCTGTTTCACGTGAAACAACTCCCACCGCGCATCGTCCACCAGCCCGATTTCGCGCCCGACGGGAGTCAACCGCTCATCGGCGTTGTCCTGCCGCAGCAAGAGACGGTGTTCGGCGCGGGAGGTGAGCAGCCGGTACGGGTCATCCACTCCCTTCGTGACGAGGTCGTCGATCATCACGCCGATGTAGCTTTGGGAGCGGGAGAGGACGAGCGGCTCGCGATCCTGAATCCGTAGCGCCGCGTTGATCCCCGCAACGATCCCCTGCCCCGCCGCCTCCTCGTAGCCGGAGGTTCCGTTGATCTGTCCCGCGAAGTAGAGCCCCTTCACCGCCTTGGTTTCCAGCGTGGGCAGAAGCTGGTCCGGCGGCACAAAATCGTACTCGACGGCGTAGCCGGGCCGCATCACCTCGACCTCTTCAAGGCCGGGCAGCGTTCTAAGAAACGCGATCTGAACCTCTTCCGGCAGGCTCGTGGACATCCCCTGCACGTACATCTCGACAGTGTCCCATCCCTCCTGCTCCAGGAAGACGCTGTGGCGGTCCTTCTCCGGAAACCGCACCACCTTGTCCTCGATGGAGGGGCAGTACCGCGGCCCCACCCCCTGAATCCGCCCGCCGTACATCGCGGATCTCCCCAGGTTCCCCCGGATGATCTGATGGGTTTCGTCATTCGTGTGGGTGAGCCATGCGGGGAGGAGCGGGCGCGGCGTTTCTACGCGGTCGTTCAAAAAACTGAACGGCGGCACGTCCGGCTCGCTTTCCTGAGTCTCCACCTTCGAGAAGTCCACCGTCTTCTTGTCAATCCGCGCAGTGGTCCCCGTCTTCAGCCGTCCCAGCCGGATTCCCAGGTTCTCCAGCGACTGGCTCGCTTCCACGGAGGGCGCTTCCCCGGCGCGTCCGGCGGACTGCTGGACCTCGCCCATGTGGGTCAGGCCGCGAAGGAACGTTCCGGTCGTCATCACGACGCAAGCGCCGAGATACTGGATGCCGCTTTTGGTCTGTATCCCGAAGATTCGGCTGTCCTCCACCAGAAGGGCCGCGACCGCCGACTGTTTCACGTCGAGGCGGTCCTGTCGTTCCACCGCATGTTTCATATAGAGGTGGTACAGGTTTTTATCGGCCTGAGCGCGCAAGGCCTGTACGGCGGGGCCTTTGCTGGTGTTCAGCATCCGGATGTGCGTCAGGGTGGCATCGATGGCGCGCCCCATCTCGCCGCCCATCGCATCGATCTCGCGGACGACATGTCCTTTCGCCGGGCCGCCGATGGAGCAGTTGCACGGCATATGAGCGATGGTGTCGAGATTCATCGTCAGAAGCAGCGTTCGGCAGCCCATCCGTGCGGCAGCCAACGCGGCTTCGACCCCGGCATGGCCCGCTCCAACCATAATCACATCATAGGATTTCGAGTAAGAAGTTATGGGTATCGTCATAGCGCCATGATTATACCACAACGAAATTGGGGAGCTATGAGACGGCGCCATTCTCGATCAAAATAGAAGGTGCGGTGTGTTTCACGTGAAACACCACTGAACGGATGCCATCACTGTCTCCGAGGCAAAGGGAAATTATGTACGATATTCAATGGGCAGCATCAACGGTATTTGATGAGGAACAGCAGCTTGATATTAGCTCGTTGATGAGTTCACATGCTAAAGCCGGATTCGCGGGAGTAGAAGTGAGCGCCTCATGGATTCAGGAGGAAGAGAAGTCAATCGAACTCCGCTCCCTCTGTTACGAACACCAGATCGCTCCGATATCCGCTTTGCTGTACCTGGATGCGATTCATTCAGGATGGGAATCAGATCGAATAGAGAGAGGCCTGGTGGATAATCTGGATAGTCTGGGCGCGGAATACCTGGTCCTGTCACCCTCCAGAGAGCAGAGTCGGATTCATGCGACGGAATCGATAGCGGGATATCGGATGGCGCTGCTGGAGAGCATCGCCAGGAAATGCTCGGATATCGGCTTGAAGGCGACGTATCAACCATCGCTGGAAGAATGGATCGATCGTTCTTTCATGATCGCATTGGCGGAACGTTTTCCAGAAGAAGATCTGGGGTTTGCGCCGGATCTATCGCTCTTTAATCAGGCCGGGGCAGATGCGCTCACACTCATGCGGGAGTGGGGTCCGCGTTGTAATTACCTGTCCCTGTCGAAGAGGAGTACCGGATGGGGCGTACCCCTTCAAGAACTGTCCCGGACACTTGAGGAGATACAGTTTTCCGGCTGGGGTGTCATCCGAAAAATCGAGGATCCGGCTCGTTCTTATGCAGAGGCACTCCAGGAAATCAGGGTCGTATTTAAAATTTGATCGAAGAACGGTCTCGCCTATCGTTTAACATCTGATACGATCAGGGTTTCAAGCAACGCGGGGGCTAAAAAGCAGGTGGATTCGATCCATGAATGCATTCGGCTCCCCTCCCCGTATCAGGGTGTACAGGGAGGGGCTGGGGGAGAGGTAGCCCCCTCCCTCCTAACGATCTGATTCATTAATGTGATCTGGAGTACAGAGCACGACGGCGGAACGCGCGTATCTCTTCCCGGCAAGGATTACTTTTGCGGTGCAGGTTTCAGCGATTGGAAGCTCTTGATGATCTCCTCATCCGAGAGCGCCGGATTCCAGGCCATCGAAACCCCGACCCCGTCTACATTGGATTGCAGGTTCCGATAGATTGTGCCGTTAGGCTGGGCTTCCGATTGAATCAGGATGCCGTCCGGGTAATCGTCCCTCCTCCGCCGGATGCGCCGCTCCGTCAGAATCCCGTTGTATTTGCCGCCGATGGAGACCTGAACGACCCGCTTATCGGTCTGGGGATCCCAGATGATGGTGACGCCGTCGATTCGCGACCCTTTGGGGAGGTAGGACGGAATGAGAAGCGGAAAGTCCGTGAATTGCGAAATCCGAGAATCCGTGACGGGGAGATTACGGGTGACGGTATACCCGTCCGGATCGTGCGTTGGGGTCCAGCGAGCCGATCGGGCGGGAAGCAGAGGCCCCGGCCCCTGTTCGCCGATCCGCAGCTCAGGAATCATCTTCGCTTCCGTGGAGGCGATACGATTGGCGTAGAAGGTCCCGGCAAGGGAACCCAACACCAC
>JAHWJO010000534.1 GCA_019348365.1 Armatimonadota bacterium
TCGCTCGCGCGATAGACGTAGACGTTGGCCTCGCGTACATCCACGGCGAAGAGGTAATCTCCTTCGACGTGCATCGCTTTCATGGCCTTCATCGGCTCCCCTTTCCGGAACGGGAGGGTGAGTTGCCACCGGGAAATTCGATTGCCCTGGCTCCAACGGTCGTACCGGCAGACGACCCGGCCCACCACTCCCCAGATCTCGTCATAGGGGTGCTGGGAGGTAAACCCGGCCAGGTACATCGTGTCCGTCTCGGGCTGGTACACGACGCGCTGCAGCCGGTTGAACGGCTCCGGCATGGGGAACGTTCGAGCAGCGATGTAGGAATAAATCGGATTGCCGTGCCGGTCCAAGCCCTCGCAGGGGATCTGCCGGATGCCTGCGGTGTCGAACGCCTGCCAGAGATCTCCTCGGGTATCGACGAATCGGCCCCACGAGCTCCCCTCGCCCTCCCGGCGTTCGTACTCCCCGAGGTCGAACGCGCCGTTGCCGTTGCGGTCCCGCCAGATGAACTCCCCCGGAGCCGCCGGACGATTCGGCGGCCACGCGCCTCGGTGCTCCCGCTTGAAGAGGAACAGCCCTGAGGGGATCGCCACCTCCCCATCCGTTTCCGGGTTGAAGCGAAAGATCGAGATCTGGTCGGCGTACATGTCGGTGAGATAGAGAAATCGCTTCCCATGGAGGTTCCGCACGGCGAAAACGTAGCCCCCGAGGTGAAGGCGGGGATCCTCGGGGTAACGGAACCGGTTCAGGGTGTAGGCCGTATAATTCCATTCCGATCCCGGAGCTCGCCGGGTGTAGTCCATAGAAAATCGTTCATGTGCCGTGTAGACACTGTTCCCGTTCGTTCCGGGAGCGGCTACGGCCATGTCGACAAACTCCAGTCCCAGGAGCTGCCATTTCCGCGTTCCGTCCGGGCTGTAACACTCGAGGTGGGCGCCCGTTCCCACGTCTTCGACGGCGGGGGCCGGTCCTGCCGATGCGCATCCCTTCTCCGGCGAAGACTCCGCCCTTCGCTCCGAAGGTCCGGTCCAGGCGCGGCTTCGTTCGCAGATGCGAATAGATCTTGAGGTTCTGGTCCGGGCCGTTGTCCGCGACCCAGAGTCGCCCCTTTCGATCCGCCCACAGGGCCGTTGGCTCGACCGCCCGGGGAAAGACGATCTCTTGAAGTCGTTTTCCACCGTCGGTTCCCAGGCTGACGGCGCGATGAGGTGCGTTGCCTTCCCCCGCCTGGATGACCCAGAGCCGGTCCGTGCCTTCCAGCGCGATCCGTCCGGGCCGATTCACCTTCCAGGCGCCTTTACGGACCATCCTCTCGGCGTCGTAGACGAGGATTTCATTCCGGTAAGGATTGCTGACGTAAAGCCGCTCCTTCGTCGCGGCCATGCCCCGCAGCGAGGCGGCGGTGCCTTCCGGGACTTCGTTCACCACGAGGAGGGAGGACTTGAGGGTGGAGGTCGCGCTGCCGGCCCCCCGGCCCTGTGCCGCTCCTCCCCCTTTGCCGCCGGGAAACGGCGCGCCCCGGCTCACGTCCGAGCGGAGCCGTCGGGAGATTCCGAACCAGGTCTTCCCCTTTTCCGGCCAGGTGGTGGGGTTGACCAGGCCGCCCCCTTCATTGCCGACGCTCTGCTCCAGAAAGACGTACTTCTCATTCGCGGCAATAGCGTTGCCGCCGTTGTATCCCCAGCCGTGGGTGAACTGCTGGTAAGGGCCTTTCCCCAGCACCCGGCCGTCTTTGAAGATGCCGATCTCCCGTCCGTTCTCGTCCCAGTGCGTATTCGTATAGCAGGTGCCGTCGGGCGTCACGAAGAGGGCATCGAAATCCTGCGGCACCCATTTCCCCGCCTTGCCGCCGTAGGTATTGCCGACCCAGGAGGTTCGGTAGGGGAGGAGCGGCGGGGCTGAGTCCGCCTCCCCCGGAGCCGTTCCGGCTGAGGCAGAGAGGAACAGCAGGGGCAGACCGGTCATAACGGTCGCAAGCATAGAAGGGGATCTCATTGTCCGGCTTCTCCAGTGGGTGATAAAGGGCCAGTGGGATCGAAACCGTTTCCGTCCCCGTGGGACTCCACTCCATGAACTTTCAGGGTGACGAGGGCATCCCGAAAGCGAACCCTTTGGGGAGCCCATCGGGGTAAAATTTCGCCGGGAATGAACAAGACAGGTCCTCTCGTGAGTCAGGGGGTGCCAGGGTTTTCTTTGACGAGGGGGTAGGTCTCGCCTGTTTCATAAACGTCAACGTTGCGCGAGGAGGAAGTCGAATGCTCCCCGTTCGCGCGCCTGGACCTCGCATGGATACGATAAAAACCCTCCGGGACGTTCTTCCAGACGAACCGGAACGGCGGATTGCCGATCTCACCGAGTTTTCTCTCCGACGCGAAGAATTCGATGCTTCGGATCTCTCCCTCCGATCCTTTCGATTCGGCGGTGATCTCCAGATCCTCACCGGCCTTGAACGGACCGCCGCCTTTCACCGTCACCGCCAGCGTCGCCGGGACGGGATCGACCCCTTCCAGAGTCGGGGTGACGCTTTTGATTGTCCCGTCCGCGTTGAACTCCAGCCGGTCGATGAACACCCGCCTCGCCTTGTCTCCCTTGTGAGTATGGTACACGATGCGCCACTCGTCCGTGCCGGGGAGGTTCACCACCGAGTGGTGGCCGGGGCCGAGGATGCCCACGTCCCGACGGGTGGAGATCACCCGTCCCTCCCGCCTCGTCCAGGGCCCGAGGGGAGACTTCGAGGTGGCGTAGTTCACATGATAGGCGTTCTTGTCGTCGGTGGCGTCCCAGTTCCCCTGGCTCCACATCAGGTAAGAGATACCCTTGCGCTTCAGCACGAATGATCCTTCGATATGCGGCCCGTACGTCCCGTCGTCCATCATCGGAGTGTCCACTGTGGGGATCTCCGGCCCGGCGAGGGTGATCATGTCCTCCTTCAGCTCCTGCACGGAGAGATGGGTGTAGATCTTCTCCGCCTTGCCCTTCAGCCATGAAGCCGGGACCGCCCCGTAGTAAAGATACGCCCCTCCCGCTATCATCGATGAACGTCATCGGATCGATGACGGAGATGTCCTCCTTGTAAGGGACGAGCGGCTGGCCGAGGGGGTCTTTGAACGGCCCCGCCGGGGAGTCTCCCACCGCCACGCCGATCCGGGAATCGGCGGAGTAATAGAAATAGTACTTGCCGTTGCGCTCCGCGATGCAGGGGGCCCAGGCGTTTTTGTCCACCCAGTTGGGATCCTTGAACTTGAGGATCATCCCCTCGTTCGTCCAGTTCACGAGATCGGGGAGGACCAACCTCACTCCTTCGGTACCGTGAAGACATAGGTCGCCGTTCCGGTGTCGTTTCCGGACGTAACGACGACATCGGCCTGCCACTCCCCGGCCATAC
>JAHWJO010000535.1 GCA_019348365.1 Armatimonadota bacterium
CATGTAGGCGTCCACGAGCGTGGCGTCGGCCATCTCGGTGATGTCCGCCCCGGCGGGGATGAAGTGGACGGTCATCAGCGCGGGAAGGCCCATTCCCAGGAAACACCCCACCGCCCAGATCCATGACTGCTCGAAGCGGATGAACCGCATCCACTCTTTGAAGCGTCCCATGTTCTCCGAATTCATCTCGAACCGGTTGCCGATCCCCGACAGTGGGATCGTCTTTCCGCCGACAATGCCGGAGATGTAACCGGTGGTCGCAGCCATGCCCCAGCCCTTGTCGCGCACCCAGTTGGAGAGGGTGCCGTTCGAGATGCCGCCCAGCCCGGCGTACGCGGCGAAGGAGGCGAGCAGCATCCAGTCGCCGCTGTCGGGGAGGGGCCGCCCGCCGAAGCCCAAAAATCCGACCGCCACCTTGCCCCAGGTCGCTAACGACGTGAAGAAGACTCCCACGATGGCGAGGAAGATGAGGATCCAGGCGATCATGAACCACTCGACGCGCTCCAGCGTCTTCTCCACCTTGCGTCCCATGGCGATGATGACGACGCAGGCAACGAAGGTGAAGCTCCCCCAGAGAAGAATGGCGGGCTTGTCGGCCTCTGTGGTGAGGGAGCCTTTGAACGCCGAGACGATGGCGGTCGCGCCGGAGAGGGCGAACCCCGGCCAGCCCAGCTGCAGCAGGATCAGGAATGTAAAGACTGGCCCCCAAAAGACCGGCCCCGGCTTCAGACGGAGGATGCCGGTGAAGATCGGCTCCCCCGTCGCGATGGTGTAGCGGATCACTTCCTGGTTGAGGACCATCTGGAGCAGGATGCTGACCGTGGCGACCCAGAGCAGCGCCGCGCCGTACTTTGCCGTCACCGCCGGGCCGAGCAGCCATTCCCCGCTCCCGATGGCCATTCCGAGGGCGATGGCCCCCGGCCCGATGAGCCGCAGGGCGTTGCGAACGTTGTAAGGCGGTGGGGCGGGCAATTCCGCCGCGCCCCAGGAGGGGAGGCATCCGGGATCGATGTCATGGCGTCCCTGCGGAGAAGAGTCGGAATCGGTTATCGGGGGCATTCGGGCGTCGCTCATAGGACGATGGGGGCTCCTTTGTAAGTTTTCAACATCTCGGTAACTTCACGCTCTCCCTTTCATTTCCCGCCGGAGAAGAAAACCCCTGCCGCTTTGGCTGATCGCATCACCTGATGCCCGAATGGAAGCAGGACTTACGCAGAGGGTAAGGCCTTTGTCATCCCGATTCGTACTCTCATGTCATCCCGAGCGAAGTCGAGGGATCTGATCGTACGGGAGAGAGTCTTTCCTCCTCGGGGTCAGATTCCTCACTCCGTTCGGAATGACATGGGAGAGAGTCGGAATCACATGGGAGAGATTCGGAAGGACATGGAGAGGAGTCTCCAAGCTCGGATGACTGGGAGAGAAGCGAAATCGCAACGTTGGGAGTCTTTGCGGAAGTTCCATTGAGGAAAGGAGTAAGGGGCAAGCCCCTCTTGATGCCCCGGAGTCTTGAAAAAGATGGGGAGATCAGAGGAAAGTCGGGAATAAACACATGACTGTCGTGAAACCGTTTTATTTACGGCGGCGAGAGTCATCCCACTGAACCGAAGTCGTCAAGAAACTATGCAAGCGTCTCCCGACAGCGGGAGGCCGGGAGATCGGCGGATGAAGAAGCTGTTGGCCGTACTGGGACTGTTGTGCGCGGTCGCGCCCCTGGCGCACGCGACCGATATCGGAGTGGTCACCCGTTTTGAAGGCAACAACGTGACGTTTCACACGGGCCTGCTGGCCCTGCGCGTGGGGGAGATCGTACGCCTCCAGGTCATTCCACAGCGGAGTGAAGCGACCGGGCAGGGGGTGGTGACGGACATCGATGACCGGACCCATCGGGTCGCCGTGGCGCTGCTGCCGCTGGGCGGAGCGGCTGTCGATACGACGGCGGTGCCGGCGGTCGTACACGGGGGAATCCGCCTTTACAGGGATGACACCGTGCGGATGTTGTCCACGCACCGGTTCATGGATAACGTGCCGGAGTATCGGATCGAACGGGCCGCGTTTGCGCCATCCCCGGCCACCGTGGATATCGAGATGCCGGCAGGCGCAACCATTCTCCGGCCCCGCATCAACCTCTCGAACCCGGCCGCCGTTCCTCTGGCATCCCCGGAGCCTGAAGCGAGGGTGAAGAGTCGCTCTGCTCAAACTCACAAGGGAGACGCGGCCCGGCCTCATGCGCGACTGGCTCGCCGGTAAGCGAGCCGAGGCTTTGTGACAACGCGATGCCTGGCGGGTAAAACGGCCAAGCGCTTTCGGATGTGTTAAGCAGGGCAGCGAATGGTTTGAATGAGGGGTAGATGGCCCGGCGACTCAAGTCGCGGGCAACAACGGCGCAAAGTCCGCCTTCGCGGACTCTCCTTCCGGCCTGATGGAAAGGTTCGATCCGGCTCTTCTGAAGAGACCCGCTTGGGGGTGGAGTCGCCGGAGGGCGACTTCGTGCCGTTGTTGCCGCGAATTCATTCGCCGGGCCATCTACCCCTCAGGCCGGGGCGTATTGGGAAGCAGAAAGGAATCGGCTATCCTACTCATGGCACTCATGCGGATGAGCCCGGAGAGAACGCCTTCTCGCCGCTCGCACGATTCCCACGCCGAAAGGATGCTTCTGATGCCCGTCGGACCGATCCCCCTGCCTCCCGGTCGCATCGAAGAATTGGTGCGCCTGACGAACCGCGTATTCCGCGCGCGCGGCGGCGACATGGGCCGGGAGTATCCCCTCGTGTTCGACCCGGACCGCCCGGAAGGGATGCGCGTCATCCTCGAAGACGATAAGATCGTCTCTCACGTCGGGGTGGCCGTCCGAGATGCCTCGCTGCTGGGCGTGCCGCTGCGGGTAGCGTCCATCGGTGCGGTCTGCACTGATCCGGAGTACCGGGGGCGCGGGTTCGCGGGGGCGCTGATGGAGGATGCGACGGCCTTTGCCCTCCAGCAGAAATGCCAGCTCATGCTCATCTCCGGTGACCGGCCACTGTACCGCCGCCTGGGAGCCGTGCGACCCGGCAGGTTCACCCGCATTGAGGTGGCCGTGGCCGATCTCCCGCCCGGCTATTCCCTCGACCGGGCCGGGGAAGCCGACATCCCCGAGCTGATCCGGCTCTACCAGCGCGAGCCCGTGCGGTTCCTCCGCCACCCCGACTACTGGCGGCGGCTCCTATACGCCGCGATGCTGATGAACTCCCCGGCGGACTGCTGGCTCGTGCTGGACCGCGAGGACTCGATGGCGAACCTCGCGCTGCAGCGTACGGCAGGGGACCATCTCCCCACCGTTCGATAGGACGCTGTGTCTACGGAAGCAGTCTGTTCGGTATTAGGATCCGTGGAGGAGA
>JAHWJO010000103.1 GCA_019348365.1 Armatimonadota bacterium
AACGAGTCCCCCGAGGAGCAGCACGGTCCGGGTGCGCCGGGAGATCCAGATCGGCCTGGATCAGGTCGCACGCGGGGAGGTGGCTCCGTTGGACATGGAAGCCATTAAAGCCGAGGCGCGGAGACGGTTCGAGTCGCGGACTCGCTGATGTCCCACATTGTTCGCACCGCTCAGGCGGAATTGGATCTCTATGAGATTTGGAGCTACATCGCCGAAGATAATCCGAGAGCAGCAGACCGCCTCCTGGACGAGATCGGCAACGCCTTTCAACTGCTGTCGGATTTCCCGGAAACAGGCCGATACCGCGACGAATTTTCACAAGCGCTGCGCTCCTTTCCCGTTCAAAGATACGTCATCTATTATCAACCATTTGAAGGGGGAATTCGGATTCTTCGTGTGCTGCACGGCGCAAGAGATCAAAAACCCTTATGACCGTTCTGCTTAAAATCCCATCCTACCCGTATTCAGCAGCCCGCGGGAGACGGAGAGCCGGGCCTCATCGAGAAGGTGGGCAAAGAGCTTCGTTCGATGATGAGTTGCATGAAGAAAACATAAACGGAGTCACAACATCTACTGAGAGGCCGGACACCACTGCCCGGCCTTTTCCTTTTCCTGGTCTGATATAATAGAGGCGAGAGACAGATCATCAGAAAGGGAAGGGAATGGCATTAACGGACCTCAAGCAGCTCAGCGTAACGGAACGGCTTCGCCTTCTCGAAGTGATCTGGGATTCCCTCGGAACGGACGCCGAATCCCTGCCCATGACCGAGGCCCAACGGACTGAGCTGGATCGGCGGTTGGACGCCCATGAGAGGGGAGAAGACCAGGGCTACACATGGGAAGAGGTGCTGGCCCGTGTAAAAGGTGAGGGGTGACGTACCGCCTCGACATCCGTTCCGGTGCGGTGGACGATATCGAAGAAGCTTACCATTGGTATGAGAATCGTGAGTCCGGCCTGGGCGACGAGTTCTTGCGATCGCTACGCGAGGGTTTAAGCCGCATCCAGGAGTTCCCGATGTCCTATGCGGTCATGGCAGCGCGGGGTCAGGAGAGCGATGCTGGACCGATTCCCCTACGGGCTCTTTTATAAGATCGAAGGCGATACGATTGCCGTCTTCGCCTGTTTTCATGCCAGCAGAGACCCTAAAGTGTGGCAGAACCGTATCTGACCGTCTGGACGGGGTTCGACACGCCAGTGGAGGCGAGGTATCCGCCGGAGAGGGCGTACTTCGAGTGTCTGCACGAGCTGAAGCGGATCGTGGACCTGATGGTTGAAGGGGGATCGCGGGGATGCGCTATTCGATCTCGGACACGGCGGAATACGGAGACCTGACGCGGGGACCGAGGATCATCACGGACGAGACGCGGGCGGAGATGCTGAAGATCCTCAAGGAGATCCAGTCGGGACAGTTCGCCGAGGAGTGGGGGGTAGAGAACTCGTCGAACCGTACCGTGTTCAGCAGCCTGCGGGAGACGGAGAGCCGAGGGCTGATCGAGAAGGTGAGCAAGGAGCTCCGAAGCATGATGAGCTGGATGAAGAAGCGGTAGGCCGGGCAACACCTCTAAATGGTGAGGGCCGGGCTGAAGAGTCCGGCCCTCGTGGTTTATACTCGTGGTTTTTAATAGAAAACGTCTCCTCCGTTCGAGGGCGGCCGGGTTCTAATTTCTCTCGGAATAGGGCCGCGGGGGATGCTTCTTGTGCCGCTCCAGGACTTCTTCTGTGAGGGCACGACTCTCTTCCGCCCTCCGGAAGGTGGCCTGCATCCTTCGCCGGATCTCCCGGTACTGGCCCAACAGATCATTGATTCGCTTCCTTTCCGCTTCATCCATCCGCTCCATCCCCCGGCCATTCTCCCCCAAGCCTGATGTATCGCTGTATGAGAATTATAGTGCCGGGGCCGGATGGGGCAAGCGGAAGCGCGGGAACTTGTTGGTCTGGACGAACACTCCGGCTCTTCCGGCCATCAGATCGTTATATCCGGGCGAGATCGGCCTTGCTGTGGGGGGCGAAAAGATCCGCTCCGGGCCGTACCATGTCGGAGTTCCGGCCGTTAAAAGCCCAGCAGGTCGCCGCCGAAGCTCAGGCCCGTCCCGCTCGCGCCGGTCACCCGCCAGACTTCCGTCGGGATGACGAGGAAACGGTAGCCCTCCTCCCTGCGGAGCTGAAGCGTCACCGGAACCGTGTTGCTGACGGTTTCGCTGTTCGTCTTCCCCTGGGCTTCAACGGTGGCGTTCATCGATACGGTGGCCGTGTCGCCCTGCGGCTGAATCACCACGTCGTTCAGAGTCACGTAAATGGGGCCGTGCTCGCGGAACGTCTGGGCCAGCATCAAACGCAGACGGTCCCGGTTGATCTGCTCCATGTTGAACTCTTTGGAGACCATCCCCATGATCGCGGACAGGTCTTTCTCCTCCACGGCCCGCTCTCCTTCCAGGAGGATGGCCTGGATCTGTTCCGTATCCGTACGAGGAGGCCCCCCCCGGAGGAGGAAATAGAGGCCGGCGACCGCCAACCCGGCGATAAGGAGGAGGAGAATCCCCTTCCTCCCCTGAAGGGGGGACTGCCCGGATGTCCGCTCCATCGGTATCGAACCTCTCGCGTTCACAGTACCCTTCCTTTCTTTTCTCTCATCCTCTTACCCACATGACGACCTCGGATCACCCAGAATCTTCCTCTCCCCGGCCCCTCCCGGAATCCGCCGGTTCCCCCCATGAATCGGGACCTTCGCCCTCCGGCAGCAGGGGGACAGATGAGGAGTCTCACGCGGCCCCACGGTCACGCCGTCCGGCCGTACTCTTCAACAACGAAGAGCAGTATCGCAACACGGTGGTGGAAGTCGCGGCGACGGACGGCATCGTGATGCTGATCGGCGCGACGGACACGGGGAAGACCACCTTCTGCAAAGCGGTGGCGGAAGCGACTCTGGCCATGGGGCGGCGGATCGCAATAGTGGACGCCGACACCGGACAGTCGGAGATCGGCCCGCCGACGACGCTGGGGCTGGGCATCCCGGAAACCGCCTTCCATCGCCTGTCGGACCTCCGGCCCCGCGCTCTCGCGTTCATCGGTTCCACTTCCCCCGCAGGTTACCTGCTGGAATGGGCATCCGGCACGCGATTCCTGACGGATCGCGCCCGCGCGCTCGCTGCCGATCTCATTCTGGTGGACATGCCGGGGCTCGTGTCGGGTCCTATCGGACTGCGGCTGAACCAGGGGGTCGCGGAGGCGCTGCAACCGTCGGCGTACGTGCTGCTGGAACGCAAGCATGAACTCCGGGCGATCGGTCGCGGCCTGCCGCCGGGACGGATGCTCCGTCCCGGCATTCCCCCCCAGGTCCACGCCAAAACGGGGACGGTACGGAGCCTTCGCCGGGCCACACGGTACGCGCAGTACTTCCAGGACGCACGAGAATGGGAGCTTCCGGTGGACCGGGGCATCCTGCGAGGCGGGATGCTGTTCCTGGGCCGACCGCTCCGGCCCTCCGTACTGGAAGCGCTTCAGGAAAGCCTCTCCGTTCGCCTCCTTCACATCGAAAAGGACGAAGATGGAGTCCGGGTGGTGACGGCGGGAGCGCCGTCGAAAGAAGAGCGGGCGATCCTCACTCAGCGGTTCGGGCGGCGCACGATGCTTCTGGAGGCATCGCGGCTCCGGCACCTCGTCGTGGGCCTGCTGGACCGGGACGGGGCGACGGTGGGGATCGGCTCGGTTCATCGGGTGGACTACCGAAGGCGGCGGCTCCGGTTGGTCACTCCCTGGATCGATCCGGAAGCCATTGGAGGCTTCATCTGGGGCACGGCGCGGGTGACGCCGGAGGGGAAGGAACTGGAGGCGCTCAAGCGCGGGGAAATCTAGGGAGGGGCAGTCTATGAGTCAGGGGAAGACCGGTTCCAGCCCAACCATGTAACGCAACACGCGGACGGGATCCTGGATATCCAGCTTGCGGTCGCCGTAGGTGTTGTCCGCATTCTTCGGGGCCACGTCGGCTTTATTGATCTGTTCGGGGGTGGCGGCGCCGGTGACGACCAGTTGAAGCATCAGCGACGCATCCGCCACGGTGATCCGTCCATCACCGGTCAGGTCCCCCGGCAAACTCCGCCGGAACGCGTACAGGAACCCGTCCATCGAGCCGATGTAGAGAGTCCCGTCGGGGCCGATGGCGGGGGAAGATTCGAGGGGAGAGCCCAGGTTGATCTTCGCTTTCAGCTTTGCGCGGTCCGTCTGCGAGGGGTCCAGGGCGTAGAGCACCCCGTTATCACACCCGAAGTAAACCGTATCGTCTCCCCCAACGGCGGCGCTGGAGTAGATGGCGCCGGTTTCATCGCCCCCGTCGGTCCTCACGTCGAAGCTCCACTTCCGCCGCCCCGTATTCGGATCGAACGCGATCAGCTGACCTTCGGTGTTGCCGAGATACAGGGTATCGTCGCTCCCCAGGGCCACCGAGCTGTGGTAGCTGAACCCCCGGTAATCTTCGTTCTTCCACAGGAACGCGCTCGCCGGATCGGTGGCGGTCGTCACCGTTTTCGTATCGAGGGCGTAGACGATCCCCTCCGTCGTGCCGAAATAGAGGATTCCGTTCCGGCTGAGGGCCGGGGCCGCTTCCACCAGCCCTTCGGTATTGTAGGACCAGAGCAGCGACCCGTTGGGACGAACCGCATTGATCCGTCCGCCGTCCCCCTGAGAACCGAAGTACAGCGTGCCGTCGCTCCCCAGCGCCGCCGAGGAATTGATCACGCCGATGAGCTGGTCGGACGACCAAGCGCTCACGCCGAGTCTGGATGCATCCAGCGCGTAGAAGATGCCGTTCTGGCTGCCTACGTAGACGGTCTTCTCGTCGGCGCTCAGAGTCGGGGAGGCCAGCACCCGGTCGAAGATGTCGAACGACCACCAGAGGAATTCCCCGTCTTTGGTCAGGCTCTGGATCCCCCAGCTCCCGCCGGTCTGAAAGCCGGTGCCGATGTAGACGGTATCGCTGCTGTTGAGGGAGGGCGAGGAGTCGGTCTGGCCGGTGCCGATCTCCCGCCGCCATCGGAGCAGTCCCGTCGGGGAAAAGGAGACCAGATACGTCGAGATTCCGCCCGTCTCATCCTTCGCCCGACCTGAAATGTACACGGAGCCGTCCAGGCCGATAGAGGGAGAGGAAGTGACCACGCCGTAGTTCGGGCCGACCCCCGATGCCACGGCCTGCCGCCACTCCTGGATGCTGAAATTCTGAGGGCCGACGATGGAAGTCCGGCCCGTACGCTGGTAATCGTGGCGAAACGTGGCCCACCGGTCCGGCGGCGTCTGCGCGAGGGCTCCGCTCCCGGTGAGGACTCCGATTAAACAGCTGATACAGCCGATTGTTTTCAGGCGGTTGAGCATAAATAAAATGGGGTAGCCCGGCCTCTTGAAGAGCACTGCTTTCACGTCTTCCGCCGGAAATTCTTCGGCGGATGGATGGTGTTCTGCCCTTCCCTCCTCAGTTCGATGCGGAGGGGCTGTTGTACCCGGACATTCGGACCAGCTCCATGCTGGCGACCCCCCATGGGCCTTCCGGATGGGTGATACAGGTGATGGTGGCCAGATCCCCGACGCGGATATCCTCGAACGTCACGTCGCGGCCATTGAGCACGAGAATGGAAGCCGGCAGGATCAGCAGCGTGACCGAAGGGGTGTTCGGGCCGAACGGCTTGAGCCGAACCGTTTTATTCGACGCATCGATCGTTTCGATGGTTCCGGTAAAACGCAGGTTGGGGGATTGGGCGGTAATCATAAACCCGTCCACCCCTCCGGCAAAATTCCGGTTCCCCATCGCGAGGATGCGGTCGCCCCGCATAAAATCCCTTATGAGGACGGGGCGCTTGTTGCGGCTCATCAATCGGACCGTGTCCATCGCGATGAACTCCTCCTCCCCGTCCTTCCAGGATTTGATGACGAGGGTCTCGTCGGAGATGCTCTTCAGGAAGCCAAAGACGAGGACCGCCTGCTTGTCCTTTACGGTTGTGGAGACATCCACGCGCGTCGCCAGGGGAGTGCCGTTTGCCTGGACGGTGCTCAGGATCGTCACGTTGTCGCCCACTTTGAGGGCGGCGGCGGACCCCGTCGAGCCGCCGTAGATGAAATGGGTGGCGTCGTCGTAGGCGACCGGGGTGAGGCGTTCGTTCCCTTTCCCCCTTTGATCCACCTGGAGGAGGGAAGGGGAAGTCGAGATCTCCTTCAGAGTCCCCTGGATGGTTTTCCGCCTGCCGTGGGTCTGGGCTTCCAGCCGGGAAGCCTGGAGCATTCCGTTGTCCTGGAAGACGGACGCGCGGACCTTGTCCCCGATGCGGAGATTGGACAATCTGCTCTCGAAATTGTCTTTGGAGAGCCAGGTGAAGGTGCCGACGAGAAAAGTGACGGTGTCTTTGCCGGTATCCACGCTCACGCTGTTGGCGCCCGGAGAGACTTGCGAAATGAAGCCTTTGACGCTCATATCCGCGCGGGCCGGGAGCGCCATGCCGAAGAATCCGGCCAGCATGCATGCCAGAAGCGTCAGGCTTTTTGATATTCTATTCATCGGCGTTCCAGGTTTCATCGCGGTTTCCTCTTCCTCTCCCATCGAAAGTGTCGATGGAGAAGAAGTGTACGGGACGGTGAGTGGCGACTGCCCCGTGATACGTGATAGGAGTACTTGAACAGTGTTTAAATAGTGTTTAAATTAAGAAGATTGAATGATCCTGCAGTAACGAAACCCGGAGAGCTACGGGGCGGGGGAGGCGACCGGAGTCCGATGGGGATCGGGGGCTCCTCCTCCGGCGGCGCCACTCCGGCTTACGACCCGCTCGCGATAGGTGGACTGGACTTTTTTGGCATGCCCATCGGCGAACGCGACGTTCACGTACCCCTGCTTCAACCGTTCGGTCCGGCCGTTCTCCTGCCGCTCCTCCGTACGGAGCTGCTGATGCCACGCGACGCCGTAATCCTGGAACAAGCGCGCTCGGGAGGGCTCCAGCAGATCGCCGAGGGCGACACCGTTGACCGGCTCCGGATCCGCTTCCATCGGCGTGGGGAGCGCATTCGGCGCAGTGGCGGAGGCGGGGTCCCAAAGGTAGCTGGTTAATGCGCTTTCGTAAACGGTGTCGGCGTGGTAGTTGAATGCCCGGGCTCCGGAATCATTGGGGCAGCGGAAGTTTTCCGGCTTCAGCGCCCCGTCGGTTCCCTGGATCAGCAGGAAGCGGGCGTAGGTGCTCTGTGACGGCCGCTGCACACTGCGCAACGCGGGATAGGTCAGCAGCGCCTCCGGATCCGGATCGTAACCGCTGGCGAAGGCTTGACCCGGCGCATAGGGCAGCGTGTCGTCCCAATCCTGCGTATAAAGCACGGCGGCGGCGGCTATCTGCTTCATATTGTTGAGGCAGACGGTTTCGTTCGCCTTGTTCCGAGCAACGACAAAAACGGGGACCAGCACCGCGACCAAGATCGTGACAATCGCGATGACCACCAGCAGTTCGACGAGGGTGAACCCGGAGGACGACGAAAGTCGGCGGGAAAATTGCTTCCGCCCGCCAAAAATCGGAGCCGGTTTCCCGTGCTGCGCTTCCCACCGGTTGAAACCCGATTTCAATTGTCGTCCTGTCCGAAACATCACTCGTCGATCCCGCCTGAATCCCGCAACAAACTTGCATGGCGCCCCTTCGTGGAGGCTCTACATGTATTATACCGTTCGGGTTCGCTTCAGTAATCCGTCTCGTATAGATGGTCCCCTTGGTAGGATAGGCTGCCGATTCGGAGGAAAACGCGGTGGAACGACGGAACTCCCGGCGTCCTCCCTTCTATTTCCCCTGCAGCGCTCGGGCGTTGTATCGATGATTTCCCACGCGTTCGTTGACGAGACGTTCCTTCCCTCCTGGTGATGGATCTCTACGGGAGAGAGCAAGGCGGGGCGGAGGGGTGGGGTCTCCCCTGGGATGCTCCCCCTGTTCCTGTCTTCATTACATGAGATCCTTGACCATCTCCCGCAGGGCGCGGGAGCGGGAACGGGAGAGCTCCACCGTCGTTCCCTCTTTGTCGTTGAGCTTCAGCTCGTAACTCCGGTCACCGACGTAGATGATCTCCTTCACTTTATCCAGATTGACGAGGCAGCCCTCGTTGGCGCGAAAGAAGTTATTCCCGGCCAGGCGTTGCTCGAACTGGGTGACGGTCAGGTGGGTGGGGAAATCGTTCAGCTTCGTTTTGACGTAGACCCGCCGGCCCCGCGCCTGCACGTAGAGGATGTCGCTCGGATCGATGAGGAGGATCGTCTCCTCCACTTTGATGGGCATCTTGGTGATCCGGGGGGAGAGGCGGGTGATCTCCTGCGCCACTCGTTCCTTCTCTCCGTTGGCGCCTTCTTCGGGGGATTGCATGCGACGGAGCCGCTGGATCGTCTTTTCCAGCCGTTCCACGTCGTAGGGCTTCATCAGGTAATCGATAGCGGCGGCATCAAACGCGTCGACGGCGTACTCGTCGTAACCGGTAGCGAAAACGATCCAAGGGGGAGGCTCCATGGTCTGAAGCGAGCGCGCGACCTCCAGGCCGGTCATCTCCGGCATCTGAATATCGAGGAAGACGACGGAAGGCTGGAGCTCCTCCGCCAGTTGCAAGGCTTCCTCGCCGTTTTCCGCTTCGCCCACCACCTCCACACCTTCCTGGCGCTCGAGCAGCAGCCGGAGAAATTGACGGGCGGTCGGCTCATCATCCACCAACAGAGCGGTCAGGCTCATCCGTACTCCTCTTCTCCATTAATGTCGATCCGCTGCAGGGGAAACGCAGGGATTTGGGGTCATTTCAAACGATGGGATGGACAGGTGTAAAGTTGGTTTCCCATTGCATTCAGCCTACTCCTGTCGGGTGGACTTGTCAAATGCCGGACGGCGGAATGTAGGATTAAAACGACCGGGTTTCAAACGGTTGGGCGTGGAGGCGCTTTTATCCCTCTCTTACATACCGTTGTGGAGCGGCAGTCGAATCCGGTTCGCCCGGGGAGAACAGAAGCGTTGGGAAATTCAGCAGGCCTGAATCCGGTTCGCGGAGAGGAGGGCGCGCTTTGGACTCCGCGTCAGGTCGCCGTTCTCCGCCGTGTCCGAGATTGAATAACGCATCCTCGTGACCCCGCCCTCACCCCTCCGGCCCACGATCCGCTTCAGGTCACGCAGGCAGCCGAAGTATGCCTTCTCCGGCGGATACCCCGCCTCCCGGCTGCTCTCTCAGAGCCGGTACGAAGATAATCTTCCCGACACCTTGATCGGCGAGATCTCGTTCCAGCGATTCCATGCTCGCCGTTCCGATCCCCTTCCGCTGATATTCCGTTGCGACGCACATCTCCTTCAGGTAAAAGTGCATCTGCCGGTCCCAGCATTCCCGGTAGCCCGGCGCAAATCCGAGCGTTTATCTTTCCGATGCAGCGATCCAACCGAAAAAGCCGGGCGTCCGGTAGATTCATCCCATCGCGTGCGAACGCCGTTTCGCACCCAATCCTCGTTCCCGGGCTCGCGGTAGAACACGCGGAGGAAAAGGTCGGCACAGGGATCCAGATCGCTCCCCCCTATCGGGCGGATATTCATTGGGGGCCGTAGTGACCGAGCCCGGGAGCATCCCGCCGTCGCATAGCGGCTCCTCTATTTCTTGCGCGACATGGGGACCAAGCTCCGGGAGTCCCCTTCATTTTTCGGGCATGGGAGTGACGGTATCAGGTTCGCCATCTCCATCGCCGCCAGCGCCGCTTCGTATCCCTTGTTCCCCAGCTTGCTCCCGGCCCGCTCGATGGCCTGCTCGATGGTGTCGGTGGTGAGCACTCCGAAAATGACGGGGATCCCGTGCTTGAGCGCCACCGCGCCGATTCCCTTCGCCGCCTCCCCGGCCACGTAATCGAAGTGCGCCGTGGAGCCCCGGATGACCGCTCCCAGCGCGATGATCGCATCGTACTCCCCGGATGCCGCGAGTCGGTCGCAGACGACCGGCAATTCAAACGCCCCCGGCACCCACACGACGGTGGCGGCATCGGCATCGCCCTCATGACGCTTCAGGGCCGCCAGCGCTCCGCCGAGGAGTTTTTCGGTGATGAAATCGTTGAAACGGCTGACCACGATACCGATGCGGAGATTCCGGGCGGTGAGGGCGCCTTCGTAAACGGGCACGGTCGGGCTCCTTTTGAACGATACTTGATTGAGGTTTCCGATGTATAGGTGACATGGAGGGCACGCCCCTGTCAAGCGAGGCCGTTCCCCGGATGCCCCGCTTCATGTTATCCTGTCATGCTGAAAGGTCCGGTGATTCTGTGATGGGGATTGTTCCGCAATCCGGTCGGGCGGGGGAGTCCCCCTCCGGTGACAGGCTTCGCGGAACGACGTTCATGCATGGAAGCAGCGGCGATTCCGCCTCTCACCTCCACCGGGGATGGGAGCGGATCGGGGCCGTCCCCATTCTTCGCCGGGGGAGATCCATCGCGTGTCATCTTAAAGTCATCGTAAAGAGGGTCTGATTGAATCGTAAATTACGTCTTTTTCTCTTCGCATTCATCGCTGTCGGCGCGGTCGCCGCCGCCTGGGTTGCCGTGGCGCGATGGCAGGTGGAGACCCGCCATCGCCGGGTGGAGCTCGTGGCGGAATGGCGGCAGGTCCAGCAGTTGGCCGCGCAAACCAACATCCCGATGGACCGGCTCCTCCGCGAGCTCCGGCAGCACGGCGTGGGGGGAATCTCGGTCAGCGAGGACACCATTTCGGGCCTGCGCGACGATGCCGCGCTCGTCGTGGAGGCCGACCCGACCCCGGACGGCGGCGCGCGCACCGTGATCTCCAGCTACGACGAGGAGCTGCTGGACCGGGTGCGGACGCATCTCCTCCCGAAGCTGAACCTGAGCGAGCCGCTGGCCGTCACCCGCACGGAGGACGGGCATCCGGCGCTCGTGTGGCCGGGGAGCTTCGAGCAGATCCGGACGATCAACGTGGGGCTGCCCCCCCGCGAGGTGAAGCGGCTCCAGGACGCCGGGTTCGAAGTGGTGGCCCGGATCGTCAATTACAAGGCCGCGAATCCCTCCAATATCGAGTGGAGCCGGAGAAACCTCACCCGCCTCGGAATGGATAAGGTGATCTTCGGCGGGGCGGAGGTGC
>JAHWJO010000104.1 GCA_019348365.1 Armatimonadota bacterium
CAGAGGCCATGGTTCAGCCCGGAAGACAGGATCGGCACTCCTGGTATCCGGTTACGGGGGGCCGCCCCCATCCAGAACTCGATTTTATAGCCCATTCTGGATGGCGTTATAATGTCTCCGATTCCCTGAATCGTCTATACATTCATCCTGGGTGACGGTATTTACCGGGCGCGACCGTGCTGAAACGGAAGCTGCCCTCCCCTCCTCTCCTCATCTGAACTCCCTACAGGAGTGGCTCCTTGCATACCACGACCGATATTTTACTGGCGTTATTCATCGTCTATGTCGCGGCCCAGGTCGGGGCGGAGATCGCCCAGCGGCTCCGGTTTCCCGCCGTTGTCGGCGAGATCGCGGCGGGGGCCGTCATCGGCCCGTCCGTTCTCGGCTGGGTTCACGTCAGCGAGCCGCTGGAGATGCTCTCGGAAATCGGGGCGGTGCTGCTCCTCTTTGCGGTCGGGCTGGAGACCCGCGTAGGGGACCTCAAGCGGGTGGGGAAAGCCGCGACGCTGGTCGGGGTGAGCGGCGTGATCTTCCCCTTCGTGATGGGGGCGTTGTGGGCGCGGTACGCCGGATTCGAGACCCCGAAAGCCATGTTCATAGCGGCGGCGTTCGTCGCCACGTCCGCCGGCATCACCGCGCGTGTTCTTCAGGAGATGGGGGTGTTGAACCGCACGGAAAGCCGGGTGATCCTCGGGGCCGCCGTCATCGACGACATCCTCGCCATGCTGCTGCTGGGGGTGGTGACGGCGCTCCAGGGCGGCGGCTCCGTGAACGTGGTCGGGCTGCTCCTCGTGCTGGCGCAGGCGGTCGCGTTCATCGTCGTGATCACCCTGTTCGGGACGACCTTCATGCGGAAATCCTCGATGCTGCTCGAATCGCCGATCAACCCGCTCTCCCCCCTCACGCTTTCGCTGGCCCTCACCCTCGGATTGGCGGCGGCGGCGGCTCATCTCGGGCTGGCGGCCATCATCGGGGCGTTCCTCGCGGGAATGATCGCCGCCGAGTCGCAGCAGCGGCACACCCTGGAGCGCCAGATTCAGGCCATCATGTCGTTTCTGGTCCCGTTCTTCTTCGTGGTCACGGGCGCCAAGGTGGACCTGAGCCAGCTGGCCGGTCTCCCGGCCCTCGGGATGCTGGCGATGGTCACGCTGCTGGCGGTGGTCAGCAAACTGATCGGGTGCGGGCTGGGGGCGCTGTCCCTGGGGAGAAAGTCCGCGCTGATCGTCGGGGTGGGGATGGTCCCGCGCGGCGAGGTGGGGATCATCGTCGCGAGCCTCGGGTTGGCGGCGGGCGTGTTTACGGGGATGACGTATGCGGTCATCATCGCGATGTCGCTGATCACCTCGATCATCGCGCCACCGGTTCTCTCAGCGCTGCTCGCGGGGATGCCGAAAGAAGAGGCATCGCCTCTGGACGAAGAAACCTCGCACCTGATCCCGGTGGAAGAGACCGGCCATCACGGCCAGCGGCACCGGCGCAAAGAGTGACGGATGGAGCCACAGGCTTGCATGCGCCCCCGGCTTGAGAAACCTGGAGGGCTGTTGAGCGCGCGTCGGCCGGCAATCGATAGGGGAATCGAAACAACGTACCCGGCGACTATTACGGAGAAGACGATGACGAAAAAGAAACGATCCGTTAAGGAGAAGACCCCTGCCGACGATCTGGACCGGATCCTCGCAGGGCTCCAAGCCCCCGAAGAAACGATCCGGGCGAAGGCGGTCTCCCAAATCTGCCCGTGCCGAATGGGGTGGGAGGGGTATCAACAGGCGATGGAGGTGGTGGCGGCGCTTCAGAAAGATCCCAGCCCGCTCGTACGGGGTGCGGCCCGGCACGTCGTCCTCGAGTCGTTCCAGATGGTCAGTAGCGGACTTCCCACCAGCCCCCGGACTCAGCACAACGAGATGGCGGCTCGCAAGCGGCGTTTCCGATGGGGCGACAATGACCGGTGAACAGGTATCGGGTGTTGGGTGTCGGGTGTTGGTTTTCAGTTCAGGTGTCCGGCAGAATCACCCGAGGGCTTTCGATGCCAAAAAAACGTATTCCATTTAGGAAGTTTAGAACTTACGCATCGACTTGCAAGAATCTGTCCTTCTGAGCGAAGCGATGAATGACAGGTAAGAAGCTCAGAATGACAGGAAAAAGTAAGAATGATGAAGGGCGATACGTTTCGCATATGTCCTGCCTTATTGATTGACGTGGTTTGTTAAAGGCGGGCTTAACGAGCATTCAACAGATTTTTGCTACGGCCTCGATCAATTTTTGGGCATCGAAAGGTTTTGTGAAGTAGCCCACCACGTCTCCGTTCGGCCGTTTATCGGAATCTCCCAGCGCCGATACAACGATCGTGGGGATTTGCGCCAGCTTCGGGTCGTCTTTCTGAAGCCGCCGGAACTCCCATCCGTCCATCTCGGGCATCATCAGGTCGAGCATGATCAGGCAGGCTTCGGGTTCGCGGTGGAGCTGTTCCAGCGCCTCCCTGCCGTTGGAAGCGCAGACCACCGGATGACCCACCCCTTCCAGCACCATCGCCAGCGCATCCTGGCTGTCCGGGTCGTCCTCCACAATCAGTATGTACTCTTCCTGAAGCGTCATATCAGGATTCCTCCAGCGTTCGCTCTAAGGGTAAAGAGATGCGGACTTCCGTTCCTTTTCCCTCTCCTTCGCTCAACAGCTCCATCGTACCGCCGTGCAGCTCCACCAGCCCTTTGACCAGAGGAAGGCCCAGCCCCAGCCCGCCGTGCTTCCGGTCCTGGTGGGTCTCCTCGTGGGCGAAAGTGTCGAAGAGAGCGGAGAGGCGATCCGGAGCGATGCCCGCCCCCGTATCGACAACCCGGATGAAGGCCCTCCCCTCCCATTCTTCCAACTCGATGCTGACCTTCCCTCCTCCACTCGTAAACTTCCGTGAGTTGTGGAGGAGGTTGCAGATGGACTGGTTCAATCGCACCACATCGCCCCGGACCCGGAGCGGCGTCTCCGGGGTGCGGTGAGTCAGCGTTATTCCCGCTTCGTCGAACAGCCAGCGCTGGTCTTCGACGATCTGTTCGATCAGCTGGGTGAGGTCGACTCGCTCCCGTTCGAGGGGCATTCTCCCCTGGGTAATCCGTGAGACATCCAGCAGGTCGCAGATGATCCGGTTCATCTGCTGCACCTGCCGCTCGATGATCGCTCTGGCGCGCTCCTGGAGGTGGGGGTCGCTCCCGGTCCGCTTGAGAGTGAAGACGGCGTTATTGATCGTATTCAGCGGGTTTCGCAGCTCATGGCCGAGCATCGCCAGAAACCGGTCCTTCCGGCGATCCATGATCCGGAGCGTCTCCTCGACTTGCCGGCGCAGCATGATCTCTTTCTTCAGCCGGTCGACCTGCTGGTTCAACAGGGCGAACTTGCTCGGGGACTCCGATTTGGGGATCAGGCGAAGGAGGAGGAGGGCCGGACGACTCTCCCCGCCGGGCTCGACGACATACCCCTGAGCGCCGCAGGGAATCCTTTCCTCCGATGGACACGCCAGCGTGAGGCTCCCCGGATGGATCTCCCGGACTCGGGAGCATGCCGAGAGGTACTCCTCCACCACCGTCGAAGGGTTGGAGAGCAGATCAAACAGGAATCGTCCCCGAAGCGCTTGCGGCGGGACGCCTATCAATTTCCCCATCTTGCGGTTGCAGGCAACGATCTCTCCCGACCGCGAGACCAGCAGCATGGCTTCCGGCAGCGGGTCAGCGAGTTGATGGAATTGTTCGGGAGACACGATACGGGTTATCCTTTGAAATACTCGCGTCCCTCCGCCGCTTCCGCCTCTGCGGTCGGTTTCAGATAGACCACCACGCGGCAGCCGGGGTCCCCCGCCGCGATCGTCTGTTCCAGCGAGACTTTCGCGAAGCCCAGGTTCTCCGCCGCGATCGATCCGAAGACGTTGGAGGTCATCATGCACATGGCCGGGCGGCCGATCACCTTTTCGGCAAACGGGCAGACCCGGTTGCCCAGGACGATCTTCTCCTCGTCCTCCTCGATGATGTAGAAATCCCCCTGAATGCGCCGTTTCAGGTCCACCAGCACCTGCGACACCTGGTCGCGGGAGAGGCGGTCGACGGCGAGGGCGGACTTGTACTCGTTGTTGATCTGATCGCCCATGCGCTGGCCGACGACGCTGATAAACCCGGAGGCTTCCTCCAGGCCAACGACCTCCTGGAGCGTGCCGGAAAGCTCCCGAATCAGGGTGCGAAGGAAGAGGTCTCGCTCAAGGGGGATGTCGTACCGCTCCACCGGGGTCATGGTTTCCATAAGTGATTCCTTCCGAAAAAAGAGGAGTCCATCCTTATTATAATGGTTATAAGATTCATAAAAAGGAGATAAGTGACTCCCATGTCCCATTCAGCGTCGCTGCTCGATGTCCTCTAAAGCGATTCTCATTCGCCTCGCCGGCCGTCGTATGGTCGGTTTCCACCGGAGCCGGAAGAATCGTTACAGCGATTCCACCGACTCTCTCATTCCTTCCCCACAAACTATGCCTAAATTCGTGATCGTTGACGGCTACAGCCTGCTCTTCCGCGCCTTCTTCGCGATGCCGTACCTCTCCAACTCCCAGGGCGAGCCGACCGGCGCGGTCCACGGCTTCGCCAACATGCTCGTGCGCCTGCTCAACGAGGAGAACCCCGACGCCATGCTCGTCGCGTGGGACGCTCCCGGCGAGGTGTTCCGCACCACCGCTTACTCCGACTACAAGGCGAACCGCCCCTCCGCCCCCGACGAGTTCAAGTCGCAGGTCCGCCCCGCCCGCGACCTTGTCCGGGCGCTCGGCCTCAAGCCGCTGGAGCTGACCGGCTTCGAGGCGGACGATTGCATCGGCACGGCGGCGGTCCACGCCGAGGAGGAGGGGTACGAAGTCCTCATCGTCTCCGGCGATACCGACATGCTCCAGCTTGTGCGGCCCCGAGTCCGGGTGATGATCCCGAAGAAGGGCGTCTCCGAGGTCGCCACCTACGACGAATCGGCGGTCGAGGAGCGGTACGGCATTCGCCCCGACCAGATGGTGGATTACAAGGCCCTCAAAGGCGACACCTCCGACAACATCCCCGGCGTGAAGGGGATCGGGGAGAAGACTGCCGCCGCGCTCATCCGGGAATGGGGCTCGCTCGACAACCTGTACGTCCACCTCGACGAGGTGAAGCCGGAGCGCGTCCGCAAGCTCCTCGAAGACGGGAGGGAGTCCGCCCGCCTTTCCTATGACCTCAGCCGTATCCACTGCGACGCCCCCTGCGCCATCGACCCGGAGGGATACCACGTCGCCCCGCCGGACATCGAGGCCGTCCGCGACCTGTTCAACCGAATGGAGTTCCGCACCCTCCTTCAGCGCGTCGAGGAGCGGTACCGAGCGGCAACAGGAGACCGGGGGCCGGAGGCGGGGACCCCCGCCACGCCCTCCCTCTGGGATGCGGCGGAACAGCCGGAGATGCAGGAGGCCAGCCTGGCCTCCCTGGAAGCCGACCTCCACCGCGCCCGCTCGAACCCGCCCCTCGCCCTCGTCGCGCAGACCGAAGGCCCTTCCCCGATCCGCACCGAGCTCGCCGGCCTCGCGTGGGCGACGGCAGACGGCTGCGCGTCTCTTGCCGTGGACGAAGCGCAGGACCTTCCCCCGGCGCTCGCTCAGGCTCTCGGCGACCCCGATCTCTCCAAGGTGATCTACGACGCGAAACCGCTCCTCCACGCCCTGAACCCGAAGGGGATCGCGCTGGAGGGCGTGGTGCTGGATGTCATGCTCGCCGGATACCTCCTCCATGCGGGGCGGTTCAACATCTCCCTCGACACCCTCGCGGTCGATACGCTGGGCCGCAATCTCCCCCCCAAACCGACCGGCAAGGCCGCCGCCGAGGAGGAGCGCGTGCGGGAGCGCCTCGGCGCGGAAGTCTGCGCCGTCCGCGAGATGGCTCCGCTCCTCCACGAGAGTCTCCAGTCCACCGGCCTCTGGGACCTGTACGCGGAGATGGAAGCGCCGCTCGTCCCGATCCTCGCGGCGATGGAGCGGCGGGGCGTCCTCCTCGACCCCGACGCGCTGAAAGCCAGCTCCGAATTCCTCGCCTCCCGCATCGCCGAGCTGGAGGAGCAGGCCTACGAAATGGCGGGCGAGCGGTTCAACATCGGCTCCCCCAAGCAGCTCCAGGTCCTCCTCTTCGAGAAGCTGGGCCTCCCGCGCGGCAAGAAGACCAAGACCGGCTACTCCACCGGCGTGGAGGTGCTCGAAGAGCTGGCGGGCGACTTCCCCCTCGTCGGGCTCATCCTGGAGTGGCGCGAGGTCTCCAAGCTCCGCAGCACCTACACCGAAGCCCTCCTCCGGCTGATGGACCCCGACACCTGCCGCATCCACACCACCTTCAACCAGGCCGTCGCCGCGACGGGCCGCCTCTCTTCCGCCGAGCCGAACCTCCAGAACATCCCCGTCCGCACCGAAGCGGGCCGCGAGATCCGCCGCGCCTTCGTCGCCCCACCGGGCCACCGCCTCCTCTCCGCCGACTACTCCCAGATCGAGCTGCGGATCCTCGCCCACTACACCGGCGAGCCCGCCCTGGTCCGCGCCTTCGCCGAGGACGAGGACATCCACGCCGCCACCGCCCGCCTCCTCTTCGGCGTGGGGCCGGACGGCGTCACCTCCGATATGCGACGCCGCGCCAAGACGGTCAACTTCGCGGTGCTCTACGGCCAGAGCGACTTCGGATTGAGCAAGGAGCTGTCGATCCCGGTGGCGGAGGCGCGGGAGTTCATCCAGGCCTATTTCGCCCGGTTCCCCGGCATCCAGGGGTATCTGGATGCCACCCTGGCTCAGGCCCGAAAGGAGGGGTACGTCACGACGCTGCTGGGTCGGCGGCGCTGGTTCCCGGACATCCACTCGCCCAACCGGAACGCGCGGCTCTTTGCGGAGCGGGCGGCGGTCAACAGCCCCATTCAGGGCACGGCGGCGGACCTGATCAAGCGGGCGATGATCGAGGTGACGCGGCGGCTGGAGGCGGAGGGGCACCCCGCTCGGCTGCTCCTGCAGGTTCACGATGAGCTGCTGTTCGAGGTGCCCGAAGGGGCGGTGGAGTCGGCAGCAAAGTGGGTGCGAGAGGCGATGGAGGGGGCGCTGGCGCTCCGGGTGCCGGTGCGGGTGGACGTGAAGGCCGGAAGTAACTGGAAGGAGATGGACCCGGTGGGCTGATTCAGATCACGGCCATCGAACTATTGGAAAAGGATCCCAATCCCCCGCAAAACCCGGGGAGTTGTTCCGTCTATACTAGAAAGGATGAAACGGCAGACCGAACGGAGGGCTGGAGATGGATCGTACGGTATCAGCGCGGTGTCCGTCAAGCGGGAGAGGCCGCTTCAGGATCGCCTTGCGAATCCTCTTACTGGGAATGGGGATCGGCCTGAGCGAGGGGGCTTCCACCGAAGTGACATCCTACCATACGAGCTACCTTCTGAATTCCCACTGCTCCCAACTGAAGCAGGCGCCTCGCCCTTTTCTGGGCGCGCGTCTCATCGCCAGAGGGGGCGAAATCCAGCTCATGGTACAATCGGCAGAGACATTACTGGATAGCGAAATCCATCTTCTCGCTCCCGACGGCCCGCGCTTCCTGATTTCCAACCGGGCGACGGGAAAGCAGATCACGCTCGGCCACTATCCCGCAGGCACCGAGATCGTCCTGGGACTCCGGGGGCTGCGGTCCTCGACTTTCTTCGTCACCGGACCCTGCAACCGAAATCCGGACGGCGTGGCCCATAATGACGTTCTCCCCCTCTCCAACGGGTCGGTCCTCGTCGGGTTTGAGGACATGATGCGCGGCGGGGATGAAGACTACGATGATGCAATCCTCCAGCTCACGGGGGTCCACCCGATTCGCAGTCCCGCCTGTCCGAAGCTGACTCTCTGTTACGAAAATTCGAGTGAAACCTACATGACCCACTCGCCCGACGGGACCGGGCTCAATCAAAGGGAGGCCGCTTCCCTGCCGGCTCATGTGGATTATATCCTGCGGGTGAATTTAAACGGCCAGGTCCCTCCCCGTCCCGTCATGCTCCAGGTCACGGCCCGCAGCTACCTGGGCCCGCTGTCCGGGGTCGAGCCGTTTCCTCAGGGCGTTTCCCCCGCCGACCGCGACGAAGTCGCCTCCCGGGCGTACGGCTCGCTGTCCGCCCCCGGCCACTCCCCCCTCCAGGCCGAGAACGCCGGCCGTACTTCGCCAAATGATGCAGCCTCTTCGACGGATACGCTCATGCTCTCCACCGATGCGTCCGGAAGGATTCGATTCCGATTTCATTTCGGCAGGGAGCACGGTCTGGACCTGATACGGGTGGGGGCGGATCCCACGCTGGACGCCGAACCGGCCTACGCTATCGCCGGGAAATGGATAAAAGGCGAGGCGCTTCCGGCTCCCCCCTCCGTCAGCACGCCCGATTCACTGGACCTCCCCCGGACCGTTCAGTTCGTGGATGCTCTCCCCCGGATGACCATGGCCCCCTCCGTCCGAAACCGGACGTATCGAAACGGCCTGACGGAACGCCTCTATCCGTCCCGGGAACGCCTCCGACCGCACCGCTTTCGCCTGTCCGTCCGTGACGGCAACGCTCCTCCCTCACGTCCGGTCCGACTCCGAATCTCCCTCCTGAGCGCGGACGGGGGAGCGGGCCATGCGGAGCACCCCGGCCCACGCGCCCACGGGTGGCTGTTCGACTCGGAAGACGGCCTGAAAGCGGTAAAAGGCCATCCGATCCGGTTGGCGGCAGGCCCGGCCGTTCCCGGAACGAAAGAAGAAGCCGCCCTCCCGCCTGTCATGAAGACCTCTCTGCCGGTGAACCCGGAGAGCCCGGTGGACCCACAGAACTCGGCCAACCTACTGAATCGAGCAACGGAAGGCCATTCCGTGAAACGGAAACCTCCCGGCGAGGTCCGGGCCGTGGCTCGGGAGGAGCCCGGTGGAGAACTCCAGGTGCATGCCCTCGACGTGTGGACCGACCCCATGGGCGATGCCTCTTTCGTTTACCTCCCCCCGGAGATTTCAGGCGTGGAGCAGATCCGGGCCGAGGCCCTGCGGTCGCCCGATGCCGCTCCGGTGGAGGTGACGATAGCGGTTCGACATGACGGGTTGATCTCTCTCCAGCGGATCCCCGACGTCCCCTGGAAGATCCTCCGGGAAAAGCACCATCAGGAGATCCACTGGGCCCACCCGCAGACGGCGGATCGGCTGGCAACGGCGGCCCGGCTCTACGCCGGCAAACAGGCGGGAGACCGGGACTTGCAGCGATGGATCCTCTCGCTGAAGTCCCTGGGGTACGAGTTCCCGTACCAGCTCTCCAAGAACCGGGTGCTCTTCGGCGGTCCGGAACCGCTCTTCCTCCAGGCATCGAGCCTCCCCTGGGGAGGGTTGCTCGACCCGGAAGGGGACTATGCCTCTCCCGCGTGGGGACACCGTGACGGGAAGGAAGTCGATCTCATGACGCGTCACCTGGTCCGGGGCGACCCCCTCAAAGCCACTCCCGCCCAGGCCCTCGGCGATCCAAGCCTGGAGGATCCCCCCAATTCCGAGCGCATCCGGCTCCTCCGGCAGATTCAGTTCCGGCGGCTTCGGCTCATGATCGAGGCGGTGAAAGAGGCGGGGGGGCAGTTCCTCCCCGAAGAGGCGGGCTTCTTCGAGGGCGAGCACCTCCACGTTTCCTTTGCCGATCCGATCCCCACGGCTCAGGAGCAAAAACCCGCCCCGGGACCGATGGAGAAACCGGTGGCGGGTCCCGGCGGCGCAGGGCTGACCCCTGCCAACCCCGCCCGTCCCACACCCCATCGATAATAAGGAGAAAGGTCGCCGCTTCAACTCTGGTTTAACTCCTCTCCGGAATCCCCCCACAGCGATGGGGACCGACCTTCCGAGCGAGAACGTACGCGTCCTACCGGAATGGATCGAAGACAACAGGCAAACGTGCATCCGGGTGAGACTGACTCTTTGACCTGTCGAGCTTACCTCAGGCTGGCTTCCCCGATCTTCTGCGGCCCACCTCTGTAAACCTGACTTCCGCGTTTATTAGCGGATTTAACGGGACCAGGGAAACGAGATTGTAGGTTCTCCCCTTCCCGCTTCTTTGTTTTACAGACTCCCCACCCTCCCATGCTTCGCCGGGGTCAATCCTCCCGGCGGCCTTTCCGGCTCCCGGTCGCTGGAGCGGAACAATCGGTTCAACTCCTTCGTCATAGCACTATCGCTTGACGACCGCCGGAGTAGAGCGGCGGCTTCCACTTGAAGAGCCGGATTCGCTTTCTTTCTTCCCTTTTACCGTGCAGATCGTACTTCAATGGCCGGAGGGTTGGAGTGGACCCCCGATCGGAGGTCATCCCACTTATCCCGGCCCCGTTCGGCTCGCTCACTCTCTACCGATCTGTTTGAAGAGTGGTTCGGGTCCCAGGCGGACCCGAAGGAGACGTACCATGAAACGGCTTTATCTTCTGTTTTTCACGGCAGGGCTGATGCTGGAAACCCTGTTCTGCGGCGCAGCCGGGGCCGCACAGCTCTCTCTCTCCCCCTCGCAATCCCATGTCACAGCGGGAACGACGGTGAACGTCGACGTGATCCTGATCAGCGAAACGAACCTGACCGGCGTTCAGTTCACGCTGGATCTCGGATCGAGACACTCATCCCCTTATAGCCCTTCGCTGGCCCTGGGGAGCATCCCGGATGATGCGCTCGTCTCTCCTTACTTCCCCAGCGCCCTGATTTCCACCCAGCCGAATCTCACCTCGGATACGACCTGGGCTTCACCGACTCTCCGGGTCGCCATCGCCGGGACGGATTTGAGAAAAGGCAAAAACAAGGTACTCACCGTGCCGCTCCGTATCCCCTCCCAGGCCGCCGTGGGTGCTCAGTACTTCCTCATGTTGCGGGAGGCGTACGGCAGCAACGCACTGGGTCAGAACGAAAGGGTAGCCGTCATGGGCAGCGCGTCTCTCTACGTCCAAAAAAGCGCTTACCCCACCCCTCCCTCATCCTCACAGCCCACTCAGCCGGTGATCCAACCTCGCCCCATGGTGTTGCCGTCGCTGATCGTCTCTCGCTCCCCCGGCGCGCCCGGCG
>JAHWJO010000536.1 GCA_019348365.1 Armatimonadota bacterium
AGCTGTTCCTCCAGCTGGCCGGCGCACTGGTAGCGATGATGGAGACGAGGGCGAGGCTCGGTCCCTGCGCCCACCCCGGCAGGTTCGCCCCGGCCCCACCGAGGAGAAGCTGGAACACGCCGGTCGGGTCGAGCAGCCACCGCTGGGCCGGGAGTCCGCCTCGCTCCAGCACGAAGTTCAGGATGCCGTACTGCGGGTTGTAGATCCATGACCAGGCGAGCGCCGCCGCCACGACCGACGTGATGTAGGGCAGGAAGTAAACCGTGCGGAAGAACCCGCGCGCCCGCAATTCCCCGAACAGCAGCAGCGCGATGACGAGCGAGAGCGCGATGCCGAGCGGCACCGTGCCGAGCACGAACCAGACCGTCACCATCAGCGACTGCCGGAAATCGGAGTCCCCGATGAGAGTCCGGTAATGCTCCAGCCCCACGAACTCCTCCCGGACCAGGCCCCACTCGTGGAGGCTGATGTAAAAGGCGTAGAAGATCGGGAGGATGTGGAAGGTGAGGAGGATCACCCCCGCCGGGAGGAGGAACGCGAGCGCGCCCAGCGCCTCCAGTCGCCGGGAACGGCGGTGCCACGCCGAGCGCGGGGCCAGGAAACGCGCGGCGGCCTTCGCTTCGATGTTTGTTGGGGCATCCTCCGGGCGGTGTTCCGGAGCGGCGGAACGGGTCAGGCGGCTCATGAAGGAGGACCGATCAGCATGATGCGGGGGGACGGGAATCGAGGCGCGCGTTCAGGCGACACTCTCGGCTACAGCAAAAAGCGTGACTTTCCCATCGGTAGTGTAGATACTCCGGAGGCAATCGGCAACCGCCCTCATGCCGTTCCGGTGAGATATCCAGGAGGAGGGAAAAGCCGGTCTTCCCCTCTCTACCGCTTCGCCAGCTCCACAAACCGCAGCGAATGGTCCGGCCCGACCTCCGCGCGATAGGCGCTGATACGCAAGTCCGGCGGCCACCCGAACACCATGTGCATCACGTCCCGCACGTCCGCCATCTGCTGGGCGCGCAGCTGGGCGTTCGAGAGGTCGGGCAGCTTGCGGACGTAATCGGCGCACATCGCCTCTTCCGGACCCTCTTCGCTGTTGCCGTGAAAGATCAGGATCACTTCCCGGATCTGGTGGGCCTCGACGAGGAACCGGCACTCCTTGCGCATCCGATCCGCGCGCTCATACTCGAACCCGCTGTCGGCGAGCGCGCCCGGCCCGCCGGGGACGTAGAGGCGGTCGTAGCCCTGAATCCCCAGCTCCTGCTTCAGAAACCGGTCGGTCTGCTCCTCCAGCCGCCCGTCCGAGCAGGCGATCACCAGAATGGAAGGGCAGTCCGGCTTCCAGTAGAGTTCGGATGACTCTCTTTCTTCGCGTTCGGATGACATTTTAATCTCGCCTCCTTGAGGCTATACGCCGGTGCAGGACCGTCCGATGATGATAAATCCAGGAGCGGATCGGATTCGCAACGTTCCGGAAACTCTCCGGATCTCCCCGGAATCGGCTTCTCAGGACAAACCTTTCGCCTTCAGGAGGATGCGGAATAGATGCTCAAGAGAATCCCCCTGCCTTTTGTAGCACAGGCGGCTATTTCATACAAAAAGGAGATGCCGCTCTCGTTCTCGAACCCTTCATGCAAGCGGACTTTCGTCCCGAACGGATCCATGACGATTTTAAGCCCGCTTGTCCTCTTCTCATCAGAACCTCTGATCGAGTCGGAACGACCTCCTGACACTCTGAAACCGGCTTCGGTAGGGTGATCGAGCGCCCTCCACCGGCCTGCCGCAGTACGTCAACGGGCGGCCCCGATTTCCGGCGCACTTCCCGGATTCGCCGCCTGCACGAGACATGGCCCCTGGTCCGCGCTCCTGTGAACGCACTTATAGGAGTAGTGAGATGATCGATGTCAACCGCCTCCTCGACCTGATCGTCGAGAAGGATGCCTCGGATATCCACATGGTCGTGGGGGAATATCCGACGATGCGACACAACGGCCGCCTGGTGCCGCTCCAGGAGTTCGGAGTCCTCACGCCCGACGTGACCGACGGGATCGTGAAGGTCATCGCGCCCGAGCGCAACCAGCAGGAGCTCCAGGAGATCTGCGGCTCCGACTTCGGGTTCTCGTACGGCAAGAAGGCGCGCTTCCGCGTCAGCATCTACAAGCAGAAGGGGTCCACGGCGATCAACATGCGCCTCATCCCCTATCGCCTCCTCTCCTTCGAGGACATCGGCCTGCCCACGCAGGTCCAGGAGCTCCTCTACCGCCCGCGCGGGCTCTTCCTCGTCACCGGCCCCACCGGCTCCGGGAAGACCACCACCCTCGCGACGATGATCGACTACATCAACCAGATGCGGGACTGCCACATCATCACTATCGAGGACCCCATCGAGTACTACCATGGCCCGAAGAAATCGGTCATCAGCCAGCGCGAAGTGCATGTGGACGTTCCCACCTTCTCCGACGGGATCATCCGCGCCCTGCGCCAGGACCCGGACGTGATCCTCGTCGGGGAGATGCGCGATCTGAGCACGATCCAGGCCGCCATCACCGCCGCCGAGACCGGGCACCTCGTCTTCTCTACGCTCCACACCACCGGCGCGGCCCGCACCGTGGACCGCATCACCGACGTCTTCCCGCAGGATCAGCAGGAGCAGGTCCGCATCCAGCTCTCCTCCAACCTGATCTGCGTCATCTCCCAGCTGCTGCTCCCCAAGCCCGACGGGAAGGGCCGCGCCGCCGCCTTCGAGATCATGGTGTCGACCTCGGCGATCTCCCACCACATTCGGGAGAAGAAGACCTACGCCATCAACTCCGACATCCAGACGGGCACCCAGCTCGGCATGAAGTCGCTCGACGCCTCCCTCTTCGATCTGTACAAGGAGGGCAAGATCTCCGAAGAGGAGATGTTCAACAACGCCAACAAGCCGGAAGAGATCAAGGAGAAGATGGGCCTCGTCACGGCGACCAAGGACATCCGCTCGAAGATGGACGATCCGCTGAAACCCGTCGGTGTGGGATAACGCCGCAATCGGCACGGATCTCCTCGCCACATTCTCGGTCCAACATCACCGGGCTTCTCCTCAGTGGAGAGCCCGGTTTTTTCGTCCCCTTGATAATATCTTCTCTCTCCAGGGACCGGCTGTTGTCCCTCGCGTTCTGCTATCCTGATCGGGCAGGCAAAGTTGCCGGCCACTTTTAGGAGGTGAAGGATGCAGCCATTAAAAGCGAAAGTAGCGGTCGTTGCAGGGGCGACGCGCGGCGCGGGCCGGGGAATCGCGGTGGAGCTGGGTGTCGCGGGAGCGACGGTCTACTGCACCGGGCGGAGCGTGCGGGGCCGTCCCG
>JAHWJO010000537.1 GCA_019348365.1 Armatimonadota bacterium
CCCGTCCGCACCTTTCCTTCCTTCAGCACCCGGAGGACCGCCCCCTCGATCCGGTCGGCGGCGGCGCGCTCTTCGAGGTGCCGCAGCATGAGCACGCTGGAGAGGATGACGGCGGTCGGGTTCGCCAGGTTGCGCCCGGCGATGTCGGGGGCGCTGCCGTGGACCGCCTCGAAGACGAAGTAGTCTTCGCCGAGGTTGGCCCCCGGCACCACGCCCAGTCCCCCCACCAGCCCCGCGCACAGGTCGCTCATGATGTCGCCGTACAGGTTCTCCATCAGCATCACGTCGAACTGGGTCGGGTCGCGCACGAGCTGCATCGCCACGTTGTCCACGATCTTCTCGTCGTACTCAATCTCCGGGTAGTCCCGCCGGACGCAGCGGCAGCACTCCAGGAAGAGGCCATCGCTGATCTTCATGATGTTGGCCTTGTGGACCGAGGTGATCTTCTTGCGGCCCTCCCGGCGGGCGTACTCGAACGCGAACTTCGCGATCCGGTTGACGGCGTCAGCGGTGATGATCTTGATGCTCTCCGCCACCCCCGGCACCACCAGGTGCTCGATGCCGGAGTAGAGGTCTTCCGTATTCTCCCGCACCACCACGAGGTCCACGTCCTCGTAGCGGGACTTCACGCCGGGGATCGTTTTGACGGGCCGGAGCGACGCGAACAGCTTGAGGGTCTGGCGGAGGGAGACGTTGACGCTCTTGAACCCTTCCCCCACCGGCGTGGTGAGCGGCCCCTTCAGCGCGACCGTATCTTTCCGGATCTGCTCCAGGACGTGATCGGGGAGGGGCGTGCCGTAGCGGGCCATCACCTCGCCGCCCGCTTCCACCCGGTGCCACTCGATCTCCACCCCGGCGGCCTCAATCACCCGCACCGCCGCTTCCGTCACCTCCGGCCCGATCCCGTCGCCCGGTATCAGCGTGACCGCATGACTCATGCTCCCCTCCGCTTCGCTCAGTAGGCTGTATGCAGTAGGCTGTAGGCAGTAGAAAAGCTCGATAGCGGTTCTGATTCTGCCATCTCTTATCTATAACCGAAATAGAGTGCCGTAAAACAGCCGAACTCCCGCCACCGTTGCCCTCATCCCCGGCGCTCCCTATAATTACTGCCTACTGCCTACTGCCTACTGCCTACTGCCTACTGCTCTTGTCCGCCTCGTCCGCGAGCTGCCGCAGCCGGGGGGAGATCGTGACGGGGTAGGCGGGGGCGGTTTCGAGGCTCCGCAGGGCCTCCGGCAGCCGGGACAGCTCTTCTGCCGCGTGGCGCCGGATCTCCTCCAGGGGAGGAGCCGCCGCGAGCCGCTTCCCGTTCTCCATCACCGGTTGCAGCAGGGGGGCGCCGTCGGGATTCGGATCGTCGGCGAGGGTCAGCGCGTCGCCCTCCATCCGGCCCGCTTCCATCTTTCGGTAGACCTGCTTGCGGCCCGGCCAGGTCTCCTTCCCGGCGGAGCGTTTCCGGCGGGGCCGCCCGGCGTACTCCTGGAGCTTGTACACCATGCTCAGGTACGGGGTGTCGGGGGAGGTGACGAGCCGGGTCCCCACCCCGTACGCGTCGATGGGCGCGCCCGCGTCCCGGAGCCGCTTGATCTCGTACTCGTCGAGATCCCCGCTGGCGAGGATCTTCACGTCCTGCAATCCGCCCGCGTCGAGCACCCGCCGCACCTGTTTCGAGAGTTCGGCGAGGTCGCCGCTGTCCAGCCGCACCGCCCGGATCGGGATGCCCTCCCGCTTCAATTGCGGGGCGATCCCCACCACCTTCCTCGTCCCCTCCACCGTGTCGTAGGTGTCGATCAGGAAGACCGCGTTGCCGGGCATGGAGCGGGCGAACCGCAGGAACGCCTCCTCCTCGCGGTCGTGGGCGAGGACGTAGGCGTGGGCCATCGTGCCGCTGATCGGGAGGCCGTACGTCGCTCCGGCGATCACCGTGGCGGTCCCCTCGAACCCGGCGACGGCGGCAGCCCGCGCCGCCATGAGCCCCGCTTCCGCCCCGTGCGCCCGCCGGAACCCGAAATCCACGAGCCGCCGCCCCTCGCCCGCCAGCGCCATCCGCGCCGCCTTCGATGCGATCATCGTCTGGAAATTCATCAGGTTGATGAGGCGGGACTCGATCAACTGCGCTTCCGGCAGCGGCCCCGACACGCGCAGGACCGGCTCGTCGGGGAAGAAGACGGTCCCCTCCGGCATCGCGCTCACGTCTCCGGTGAACCGGAACTCCCGCAGGTACGCGAGGAATTCCGCCCCGAACAGGCCGGTGCGCTCCAGGTACGCCAGCTCTTCGGGGGTGAACCGCAGGGCCTCCAGATAATCGAGGGCCTGTTCCAGCCCGGCGGCGAGGAGGAAGTTCCGGCGTTCCGGCAGCTTCCGCACGAACAGGTCGAAGACGGCGGTCTCCGCCAGCCCCTCATCGTGGTACGCCTGGAGCATCGTGAGCTGGTAGAGGTCGGTGAGCAGGACGCTCCCGCACGGGTCGATGCCGCTCGTAACCCGGCTCATGGGGCGAGGTCCTCCACCGTCACCGGGACCGCCCCGCCTCGCTTCATCTCCTCCATGGCCCGGTCGCCGTCGCCGGGTTTTACGTCCACCGCCCGGACCGCATCGGTGAGGAGGAAGACCTGAAACCCGAGGTCGAGCGCGTCGTTCACCGTGTTGAGCACGCAATAGTCCGTCGCCAGCCCGCCCACGAAGACGCGCTTCACGCTCCGCTCCCGGAGATGCCGGTCCAGCCCGGTGTCCTGAAACCCGGAGTAGGCGTCCACGGCGGCGTCGGTCGCTTTGGAGATCGTGAGGGCGTCGGGGGGGAGTTTCAGGCCCGGGGCGAACCGCGCGCCCTCGGTGTCCGCGACGCAGTGGACGGGCCAGGTCCCGCCCTGTTCTTTAAAGGAGCAGTGGCGGTCGGGGTGCCAGTCCCGCGTGGCAACGACGGGCAGCCCCTTCTCCCGGAAGATATCGATGGCGCGGTTGAGCGCCGGGACCACCTCGTCCCCATTCGGGACGGCGAGGCGGCCGCCGGGGAGGAAGTCGTTCTGCACGTCCACCATGACGAGCGCATCCCCCGCCTGCGGGGTGACGCTCCGGGGGGAAGGGGCTTCCGTCGTGCTCATCTTCACGCTCCGATCTGATCCGAATACCCGGCGACTCAAACGGCGGGTGTGAGTTCCCGGCGAATGAATTCGCGGCAACAACAGCGCGAAGTCGCCCTTCGGCGACTGTACCTCCATGCTCTTTTTACAAAAGGGATGAGATGCAACGGTACAAGCTGTACGGGGAGGGGAGTCCGCGTAGGCGGACTTCGTGCCGTTGTTGCCGCGAATTCATTCGCCGG
>JAHWJO010000538.1 GCA_019348365.1 Armatimonadota bacterium
GAAGGTCTTATCGAGTCCTCTCCCGGGCCTCCAATTGATCTGATCGACCGGCTATTCCCGACTTCCAGAGCGGAGTACGCCGCAGACCTTCGGAATTCATTTGTCGAATTGACCCGGATGGACGTTCCCCATGAGGGGGCAAAGACGCGCACTCCGTCCTGCCTGGAGGGCACCCTCCGCGATCTCGCATCGCTTTAAGAAGCTCTGCGGTCTCTCTCCACCGAGTCGAACCATCGGTCCAGCTCCGCCTGCATCCGTCGCACCCGGTCGGGTTGACTTTCGGCACGGTCGTGCAGTTCGTAGGGATCCTCCTCGAGGTGGAACAGCAGGGGCGGGGGAGGATCAGGAAGGGTGCGTCCCGGCTCCGGCCCCCGTTCCATGTCTTTGACCGTATCCGGCTCATACTTCAGTCGGCGGTCCATCGCGAGGTCTTCCGGAGAGACCGTCATTGCTTCCGGAATCGAGGGGCGGATCAGCTTCCAGGGACCTTCTCGCATGGCGGCGTTGCAGGAGGCGACCGGGGTGTAGCGGTTCCACTGCCAGAGGCGCACCGGATTCGCCGCGCCCCTTTCCCCGCGGAGGAGGGGGAGCGCATCCTCCCCGTCGAGGGGGAGGTCTCTCGGCCCGTCCGCTCCTCCGTCCACTTCCGCCGCCGAGAGCAGCGTCGGGAGCCAGTCGGTGAAATGGACGAGGTCGTGGACCTGCCGTCCGCCTGTCATACCCCCCGGCCACCGGAGGATCGCCGGGACGCGGATGCCCCCTTCATAGACGCTGCCCTTCTGACGGTTGAGATGGCCGTTGTACCGCTTCAGGGATCCGGGACCCAGTTCCGACCCGAACTGCGGGCCGTTGTCGCTCGTAAAGAGGACGATCGTATCCTCCGCGATCCCGTATCGCTCCAGCGTCTCCAGGATCCGTCCAATTCCTTTGTCCATCCGCCGGTTCATCCCGTACAGGATGCTCACGGCTTCGTGGTACTTTCCCGTCTCCCGAAACGGGTCCGCCTCGTCGTCGGGAACCTGGAGCGGCGTGTGGGGGGCGTTGTAGGCGACGTGCAGGAAGAACGGCTCGTGGTGGTGCCGCTCGATGAAGCCCACAGCCTCGTCCGTGAACACGTCGGTCAGGTATCGCCCGTCGGCTTTGCGCGCTGAGCCGTTCACGTCCAGGTTCCACTCCCAGTAGTCCTGCCAGCCGCCCCGGAACCCGGCAAACTCGTCGAACCCGCGCCGGTGCGGGTGATAGGCGGGGTCGAGCGCGCCGAGGTGCCACTTGCCGAACAGCCCCGTCGCGTACCCGTCCGCCTTCAACATGTCCGCGAGGGTGACTTCCCGGAGCGCGAGGCGGTCGAGTCCCCGGCCCTCCAGCGTGTCGATGGCGCCGGTCCGGTGGGGATACCGCCCTGTCAACAGCCCCGCCCGGGCGGGAGCGCAGACGGCGGAAGCGGAGTAGTGCTGGGTGAGCGTCACTCCTTCGGAGGCGAGGCGGTCCAGATGGGGCGTCCGCACGTCCGGGTTGCCGAACGCGCCGAGGTCGCCGTAGCCCATGTCGTCGGCGAGGATGAGAACGATGTTCGGCCTTTTGCTCATCTCCCGCTCCTCCGTCCTGATCCGAGTCCCAGCCGCTCGTACTGCTTCCAGTGGGGCAGCGCATCCGTCCATTAGAAAGGAGTTGTGCCGCTCCAGAGCGAATAATCCGCTGGGAGAGTAGGCGTTGCTGCCCGGCTCCTCCCGGCTTTGACGCCGACACTCGTGACATATGTACTTCTGCTTGCCGTTGCGAGCGTGACCGTTCTTTATCAGCCGGTCACTCCCGCAGTGGCGGCACAACACCGCTACCCTACGCTTCAGACACTCCTTTTCACCCGGAACTAAGCTGTGTCTGAAGTGTACCAGATCCTTTATTCTTGAACCACTACCGAAAATGTGAGCCTTTCACGCGTAAAAAGTCTCACTGACTGGGAGTTTTGGGGTTATCTGATGCCTCAAAAACCCTGACGGGTGAGCCAGATTGTAACGCCTGAAACACTCCCACGCGTAACGGCCCTGACAAAAAGACCCAAAGTTCATAACAGGCTCTAGAAGATGGCGGGCAGATTGACGGACTTGCGGAGGATCTGGACCGCGTCCAATGCTCTTGTCGCCCTTTCTCCGCCTCCTGGAGGATCGCGACGATCTGCTCGTCCGTAAACTGGCCCTGCTAATCTATCCGCTGGACCTGTTTTCGGGGAGCATGTCAAAGCGCCCACCTCCGATTCAGGAGCCGATTTTGCACTCGCGCCGGGTCCTACGGGGCACGGTGGGGTGCAGCAGTATGTTAGGTGTCCAAGCCATTCCCTGGCCTCAAGATCACGCTGTGCCAACCGGGTGACCCTATTTGCGTTCGAACAGGATCGCTCGGATGTCTGTGGTCCCGATGTTCTCCACCCGGTGCGTCCAGGGTTCGTGCTTCATCGCATGACCATCGGGAATCTCCAACTCCACCGACCCCTCCTGGGGGAGATGGATGCGCACCTTTCCCCCTTGGATAAAATAGACCATCTCGTTGGGGTGGGAGTGTTCGATGTCACTCGTTCCAGCGGGGAGCCACATCTCCACCATCCGGTAGTTGCCGTCCTCAAGAAGGAGCCGGTAGTTCTGGGGCGAGACCTGGATCGGATCCTTGTATTCCATAGAGGTTCTCCTCTCTCGTCCGGCTTGGGAGGGAGAGGGGGATCACGCAGAGCCCTTCTCCACTCCTGCCCGTAAACCTGTCGTATTCGTTAGCTCATATCAGCAGGGCCTACTCCTTCGCCTCCGCCGCCAAGGGACGGAACTGTCCCCATGCTTCTGTTCGGTTATGTCCATAGATGCCCTATCAGATGACTCTCTAACCCGCCCTGAGGACGCTCTGAGGGCCCACTTCAATAAGCCTCTTACCACCTTGATGAAGTATACGTTCTCTTGATTAACGATTCCTTTATAAATTTATCTGAAGGAGAAGAATCTGTACTCATATAAATTCAATAAGAGAATAGGTGTCTATCTATCGACTGAATGCTTCTAAAACAACCCTTTATTGAGACATGGGCTTCCTCTGTCTCATCCAAGCCGACTTAGAGTATTAGTCTCGGATCGTCTTCATGGCGGCTTCGGGGAAGTCGGTCGCAAAGTTCGCAACCTCCAACTCCATCGGCCAATAAAAGTCTTGTGCCTCGGAGATCTCCCAGGGGAAGACTTGGAAGAGGATCTCCCGGTCACAGGTCAGGTCGCCGATGCCTGTCGCTTGCTGTTCGGGGGAGGCATCCGGCAGGATGCGTATAAATTTTGAGTCATGGAAGGCGACG
>JAHWJO010000539.1 GCA_019348365.1 Armatimonadota bacterium
CCCCGCACCCTCGAAGAGGTCGGCAAACGGTTCAACGTCACCCGCGAGCGCATCCGCCAGATCGAGGCGAAAGCCCTCAAGAAGCTGCGCCACAAGGACCGGAGCCGCAAGCTGCGCGATTATCTGGACTGATCCGGACTGAACGCCGGGTCTGAATTCCCGGCGAAGGAATTCGCGGCAACAACGGCACGAAGTGCCGCCTCGCGGACTCCACTTCCTCCTTTTCATACGGCCCTTCCCGCATTTCACGCCCGGCGTTGAAGTCGCCGCCCATCGGCGGGCTCGTGCGCCGGCCTCCGAAACCCGGACTCTGGAATCTGACCACGCCCTATCAGGGACGAATGGACGGAATAATGTGTGAATGACGGAATAGACGCAGAACCGGGGAACAATCTCGCGGGTTCGGTCGTCCAATTGTTGCGAGATCTTCGCCCTTTTGGAAATTCCATGATTTCCGGAAGGAAGAAAGCGTAACAGCTCGAAAAAGGTAAAGTGTGGGCTAGCGCATACGATTGATTTCCGTTATAATCGAGGCGCAGCTTCCCACCCGGCTCACGTTCTGGAAAGAGCGTGTCCACCCCCCATAAGCTCTCTGCACCGGAAGTGTGTCCTCCTGTTACTCAGGTGTTCCGGCGCAAGCGCAGGTCCCGCATTCCGTCTACGGCGGAAGAGGCCTCGAAAGAGCGGCAGGGGAGCCGGCCGGGCTTGAAACACCCCGGTAGAGCTGTGGTATTCATTGTTCTTTTTATCCATCCCGATGGCATGGAACGTCACAAAACAGGGTGACCGATGGTCACCCTTCATGGAGGAAACCGTATGATCGCGCGTCTTCAGCGCAAACGCGAGGGTTTCACCCTCATCGAACTTCTGGTCGTCATCGCGATTATCGCGATTCTGGCGGCCATCCTCTTCCCCGTCTTTGCCAAGGCCCGGGAGAAGGCTCGCCAAAGCTCCTGCACCAACAATCTCAAGCAGCTCGGCATCGCCTTCAACACCTACTCCAGCGACTGGGACGAGCGCTACCCCAGCTCCACCTTGGAGCCAAAAGAGAGCCCGGGCGCGGCCATCGCCATGAGCGCCTGGGATCAACAGCTCTCCGGCAACGTGAAGAGCGACGGCGTGTTCAAGTGCCCCAGCAACTCGGACAAGAAGTACTCGGTTCACCAGCCCTACACCAATGCCCAGCCCAAGACCCGCATCATCAGCTACGGCATGAACGACCAATTCCTGGGCGTGCGTGAGAGCGGTAGCGCTGCGCCGACCCGCACTCCGCGGCAGGCCCGGGGCATGTCTGAGGCGTCGGTACAGAACCCGGCCGGCACGATCCTTCTCGGCGAGATGAAAAGACCCACCCCGACGGGTACGTACCCCCGGCCCAACGCCAAAGGTACGGTCGCCGCTTCGGCGGAGATTCACCCGTGGTACCACATCACCGAACCTGGCTTTGATGAGGACAAGTGGAAGACCAACTGGGGCGTCGCCCGCGACATCCACTCCGGCGGCAGCAATTATCTCTACGCCGACACCCACGTGAAGTGGAAAAAGATCACTCAGACCCTCGGGCCGCGCGGGAAGGATGCCTTCAAGAAATTCCAGGGCGGATACCCCGGCAACGAGTGGATGCTCAACAACTCGACCGATTAATCCTCGCGAGCAGAAATCCTGTTAAGCACGATTCCATCTATGCTTGACCAAAAAGCGAAGGGGCATTGGCCCCTTCGCTTTTTGATTCTGTCATCTTCTGTTGAGCCGCATGGTGTTCGGGCACTCCTGCAAGTGGAGGCAGGGTTTGTCCTCCGGTTGTCCCGAACTCTCCCGCACGAAGGGAACGCGGCGTGGTAGCGGATCGGAGGGGCCTTGCACCGCCCGAGATCACTCCCTTCCCCGCGTTGCGGGGCTTCATCCGTTGTCTGACGTTTCAGCCCGCCTCGTCACACGTCACATGCTGAAACCTCAGGTCCTTTCAGGGTTTCTAAAGCGAAAGGATCGTATTCTGGTTCGTACATCTCCATGTGTTGGAGGTATGCCTGTGAGAGATCCGCGTGGCCCGGTACTCTCAGAATATTCCCATTTAATAGGCGCTATCCAGAAATGTATGAGTCCATTTTGACCGCCTGGCGTTGTGTAGGGGATTTCCCTCACCGCCCGGCGTTAAACACCGGCAACATCCCCGGCCCTATACCGCCCGGCGTTAAAACACCGGGCTATTCGGACAAAGTCCCGCTCGAAGCGGGACTGTTGAACGCCGTAACGTTCTCTTCGTGTCCGACACCGAACCGCTCTCTTCGGAGAGAGATGTCCCGAATTCCCCAGCCCGGCTTCAGACGGGCTTCGTCACATTAGCCCGGTGTTTGAACGCCGGGCGGTCAAAGTGGTCCCACACGGTTCCCGATAGATCCCATACAAATAACCCCTTACGTTTCAGGAGCAGTTTCCCATGTCGTTTCACACCTTTTCCACCTCTCGCCCCAGGACAGTCCTTCTCGTGGGGCTGGCCGTCGGCCTGACCGTTTCGTCCGTCGTTCTGGCCGCCGCGCCGTTGAAGAAGAAGTTTAATCCCAACCCCCCCCGGCGCGCGGTGGTCCTCTTCAACGGCAACGACCTCTCCCAGTGGGTCCGCGCCGGTTCCGACCACCCCGCCCGGTGGAGGATCGAAGACGGCGCGATGGTCGTCTCACGAGGCAATATCGCATCCGTCCCCACGTTCAAGGATTTCCAGCTCCACCTCGAATTCAACGTCCCCTACGAGCCCAATAAAAAAGGCCAGGGCCGGGGCAACAGCGGCGTGTTCCTTCAGGGCCTCTACGAGATCCAGGTGCTCGACTCCTGGAACAACGAGACGTACGCCGACGGGGCCTGCGGGGCGATCTACGGCCAGCACCCGCCGCGCGTGAACGCCAGCCTCCCGCCGGGCCAGTGGCAGACGTACGATGTGCTCTTTACCGCCCCTCGGTTCGAAGAGAAGGGGGAAGTGGCCCGGAAAGCCCGCGCGACCGTCTATCACAACGGCATCCTTATCCACGACAATGTGGAGCTTCAGGGGGCGAGACCTTCTTCCGCCGGGGAGGATCGCATTCAGGCCGGGCCGATCGTGCTACAGGATCACGGCAACCCGGTGAGATACCGCAACATCTGGGTGAGCCCGCTCCCGGTCAAAAAATAAGCCGGTGGGCCGGGAGCCTGGGAGTCGCGCCCTCTCTCCCCCGCTTCGCGCCAGCCCTCTGAGGAGCCGCCTTTGAGTCGTGAGTCTTGGGTCGATGAGTCGGGGAGTCGCCCTCACCCCGTCGCTCACCTTCGTTCGCGACGGCCCCTCTCCCAATT
>JAHWJO010000105.1 GCA_019348365.1 Armatimonadota bacterium
GATCTGTTCGCGGGGGATGACAGGGAAGACGCTCGCGTTCTCGTTCCCCGGCTCGCGGTGGCGCACCTGAACCATTTCGGGGACGATCTGCTTCGTCTCCGGATCGACCGGGGTCTTGCCCGGCGCGATGAACTCCCGCTCCTCTTCGTCCGCCGTGACGTAGATCAGCTCGTCGGTGACGTAGCCGTCCTTGCAGCGCAGGTACGGCGTGCGGAGGAAGCCGTACTCGTCGATCTTGGTGAAGATCGCCATCGAGCCGATGAGTCCGATGTTCGGGCCTTCCGGCGTCTCGATCGGGCAGATCCGGCCGTAGTGGGAGTGGTGAACGTCGCGGACTTCGAGCTTGGCCGACTGGCGGGAGAGGCCGCCGGGCCCCAGCGCCGAGAGCCGCCGCTTGTGGGTCAGCTCCGCGAGCGGGTTGTGCTGATCCATGAACTGGCAGAGCTGAGACGAGCCGAAGAAGCTCTTCACCGACGCCGAGATCGGCTTGATGGAGAGGACGAGCTGCGGGCTGACGTTCGCCGGGTCGGCGGCGGTCATGCGCTCCTTGGCGACCTTCTCCATCCGGAGGAAGCCCATCCGAAGCTGGTTGGAGAGGAGCTCGCCGACGGAGCGGACGCGCTTGTTCTCCAGGTGGTCGATGTCGTCGGTGTGGGCGTTGATGTCCCCGTCGTCCATCGCGATGAGGTACCGGATGATATTGATCAGGTCCTCGCGGGTGACGTGCCGGAGTCTGAGCGGCACGTCCTGGCCCAGCTTCCGGTTCATCTTGTACCGGCCCACCCGGGCGAGGTCGTACCGGCGCAGGTCGAAGTAGATGGAGCTGAGGAGCTGCCGGGCGGAATCGAGGGTGGCGGGATCGCCCTGCCGTACCTTCTTGTGGATGTCGATCAGCGCCTCGTTCTCGCTGTGAGTCGGGTCGAGGCTGATCGTCGCTTCGATGTACCGGTTGACGTTGAGGACTTCCAGCTCGGTGAGGCCCAGCGCCTCGATCCGGCGGGCCTCCTCGCGCCCGATCTTCGCGTACGCCTTGACGAGGACCTTGCCGTCCTTGTTCATCACCTCGTCCACCGGTCGGCGGTCGAGGAGAATGTCGCGGGTGAGGACTTCGTTCCCTTCGGAGGGGGCCAGGGTCTCGCGGGTGGAGAAGAGGTTCAGGATCTCCTCGTCGGTGGTGCAGGGCGTGAACGCGGCCACCGGGCGAAGCTGAGAGGTTTCGTCGAGCAGGCGCGGGGAGATGTGCTCGGTGAAGACCTCATCGGAGATGAAGGTTTCGGCTTCGAGCACGACCTCGCCGGTCGTCTCGTCGATCAGCGGCTCGGTGATCTGCTTGTTCCGGAGGTTCTGCGGCTCCACGGGATAGACGGGCCGGGAACGGTCATCAAAGTTGAGGGCGCGGAGCAGCGTGGTGATGGGGAACTTCTTGGTCTGGCCCACGCGCACGGTGATCGCGTCGTTCGCCTCGGTCTCGATCTCGGTCCAGGCGCCCTCGCCGGGGATGACGCGGACGACGTAGAGCATCCGCCCGGAGAGGTCGATGTCCTCGGAGAAGTAGACGCCGGGGGAGCGGGCGAGCTGGCTGACGACGACCCGCTCGGCGCCGTTGATGATGAAGGTGCCGCGCTCGGTCATCAGGGGGAGCGCGCCGAGGTAGACCTCCTGCTCCTTCACCTCGCCGGTCTGGCGGTTGGCGAGCTGGACGAGGGCCTTGATCGGCGCTTCGAAGGTCATGTCGCGCTGGCGGCACTCCTCCTGGGAGTACTTCGGCTCCTCCAGCGAATAATCGAGGAGGCTGAGCGCCTGGTTGCCGGTAAAGTCTTCAATAGGCGAGAAATTATCGAATAAGTCACGGAGACCGTCTTCCAGGAACCACTTGTAGGAGTTCTGCTGGATTTCGATCAGGTTGGGCATATCCTGGATATCCTTCTTCAGGACATCCGGGCTGATGAGATGAGGGACGGGGTCCTTCCTCATGCTTTCGGCTCCTCCCAGGGGTAGGGATCGTGTGGGTTCGGTCGGGGGGCGAACGCCCTCCGCTCGTCGCCGGGCGGGTGTGCGGGAAAGGGTCGGGCCGGGGCCCGCTTCCGTTTCTCCCGCGCGCCGTCCTTCCGATAGAGGGCTGGAGGGACGGTCAGGGTTGTCGTGCATGGAGACGGTGCGGCGTCATGCAGCGTGCGCAGCGCCCCCTCTCAAACGACGAAATGAAGGGGTAAATCGGCCAATGATCCCGGCTGCGTGGATTTCAATGAAGAATCGAGGAAAAACGGGGGAAGGAGAAGGGCGGGGGATACCGAAAGAATGAGTGTGGAAGCAGATCATCCCCGGGCATGCGCCTCACCGAACTTACCGATTCCGCCTCCTCCTCATCCGATCCTAGAGCACAGCACAGGAATTTAAAGTTTAATCGATAACGGCGGGAAGATCAAGCGTTTTCCGTTCCAAATTTGCATCGCGCGGCAAAAGCTGCTAGCGAAGGGCATTCGGCCACCCTCGTTCACGATTCCTCCGCCTCAGAGCCTCTGCAAGCGGGGGAAGCAGCGGAAGGCGTTTTCCTTCGTTTCCTCCACCACTTTCTCCACCGGCGCGTCATACAACTGGGCGAGTCGTTCCGCAACGTATGGGAGATAGGCCGGCTCGTTCCGCTTGCCCCGGTAGGGGAGCGGGGCCATGTAGGGGCAGTCCGTCTCCAGCAGGATCCGGTTGCGGGGGACGGTGAGAAGAGTCTGCCGCAGCTCCTCGCTTTTGGGAAAGGTGACGCCGCCGCCCACGCCGAGGTAGAAACCCAGATCCACTATAAGGCGGGCATCCTCCGCCGTGCCCCAGAAGCAGTGGACCACCCCGCCCGCTTCCCGCGCGTCCTCTTCCACCAGCACGGTATAGAGTTCTTCGTAAGCTTCCCGGCAATGCATGATCAGGGGCAGGCCGCATGCTTTCGCCAGCCGGATGTGTGCGCGGAAGCGGTCGATCTGAGTCTCGCGGGGGGAGTGGTCATAATGGAAGTCAAGACCGGTCTCGCCGATAGCGACGACCGGGGGGGAGGAGGCCAGGTCGCGAATCGTCTCCAGGGCTTCGGGCGTGGCCTCTGCGGCATCGTGGGGGTGGATGCCGACCGCCGCGCCGTCGCCGGTTTGTTTGGCAACCCGCAGGGCTTCGCGGGAGGTCGCCAGAGTGTAGCCGACGACGATCAGCCGCTCGATTCCGGCATCACGGGCCCGGTCCCGTACAACAAAAAGGTCCTCAACGAAACGGGGTTCGTTGAGGTGGGTATGGGTATCGATCATAGGCAGAACGATTATAGCAAAGCGGAGGGGTAAAACCGCAAGGCTACACGTCGGATGCTGCGGATAAGGGGGCTGGTAAAGAGAGCACTGCCGCTACCTTTTTTGGCCCCCGCACCGCACACCGGCATTCATTCAGGCCTTCTGATTGAGATGCGCAATGATGTCCTGAGCGATCGTATCCGAAGACACCTCGTAGGCGCCGGCCTTGATTTTCGCTTTGATCTCGTTGACGAGGTCTTCGCGAACGGACGGCATCGTGGCCTTGACCTTGCGGACGAGCTCTACGTTCTCTTCCTGCCCGGTCGTCGGCTTGAGGGTCTGCGTTTCGGTGCTCGTGACGGTCTTGTTCATTTTGGCAATCTCCGGCGATCCGGCTGTTTCCAAACAACTCTCTTCGAGAAGAGCGCGGCAGAGGATCAGCGTTCCCGCGGTGCCCTGTGCATGCCTGAACCCCGACCACAGCCGGTGTTCACCAGATCATCCGTAAGGCAAAACCGGTGATCCGAATAAAGTTTCGGTGACCCTAATAAATCTCTTTAGGGTTTGTCAAGAAGAATTATAGAATTCTTCTACGGATTTTGGGAGATTCCCCGCTGAATCCGTTCCCCTGGCTTCATCCTCGGTACGGGGAAGGGGATCAAGGCGAGCGGAACTCCCTCTTCCTCCCATGTTAATCATGGGTGTTTGTCTGTTTATCGGATGAACAAGAAAACTTCTTTAGCCCTTTTGAGGGGTGTTTGGAGAAAATTAAACAAAATTTTTATCGAGGTCCGCAATTGGTTGGAAGTACTTGCATCCTGAGCTTCTCTCCTGATGATAAAGTGGAGGGCTCAAGGGCCCGATGGGGAATGCCGCGACTGAAGTCGCTCTGAGGGGCTTCGCCGAGCGTCCCTCCGGGACGCATCCAAGCGGTACATCTGTACGTCGGTACCGTGTCCCGCAGGGACACTCAGCCGGAGCGCAGCGGAGGCTCCACAGGAGCGACTTCAGTCGCGGCACCTCCTTTCATTCCAACTCCCTCACAGAATTTTCGAGAGTGCTAAAAATTACTCTTCACGTATCTCCTGTACTTGTTAAATCCCCTCCGACCAACGCTGAATTATCGGGCAACGGGAAAGAAACAGCCGAACCTCTCCGGAATGAGAAGCTCGGCTGCCTGTTTGGATGGAGTTCTTCAGAGAGATCGGAACCGGTCTCTGTTTGAGGCCGGCGAATTGCGAAGCCGCGTTACCGGACTTCCGAGCCCGAGTCCACGGCCTTTTCCGGGGCGACGAGCACCGGACCGTCCGGGCCACTGGCGGCGAGCAGCATTCCCTGAGAGACGACGCCCCGCATCTTCTTCGGCTCCAGGTTGGCGACGACGATCACCGTCTTCCCCACCAGCTCCTCCGGGGCGTACGATTCGGCGATGCCCGCGAGGACGGTGCGGTCCTCCTCGCCCATCTCCACGTCCAGGCGGAGGAGCTTGGTCGTCCCTTCCACCCGCTCGGCGGCGAGGACGCGCGCGGTGCGAAGCTGCACCTTCGCGAAGTCGTCGATGGAGATAAAATTAGATTCGTCTTTGGATTCGGCGCTGGGTTCGGTCTGTGACACGGTCGGTTTCCCACTTTCTTCGGATGGAGCCGGCACGGATGCCTTTTTGTTCGGTTTGGAGGCATCTTTCCCAGCGCCCGGAGCCTTCCCGGCGGCCTTCTGGCCTTTCGGCGCTTCGATGCGGGGGAACACGGGAGTCGGCTGCGGAAGCTCCGCCCCGGCGGGGAGTCCCTCCCAAGCGGCGGCCCGGTCCCACGTCTGGGCGGAAAGGGGCTCCGCCGCGCCGATCTGCGCCCAGATACGTTCGGCGGCCACGGGGAGGAACGGCGAGTAGAGGATCGTGAACGCGCGGACGGATTCCAGCGACTCCGCGATGACTCCCGCCGCTTCGTCGGTCTTCCCCTCCTTGTGGAGGTTCCAGGGCGCGCGGTCGTTGAGGTGCTTGTTCACCTCTTTGATCGCGTCGGATAACGCCTGGAGCGCGTTGCTGTATCGCTGCTCCTCCATCTCCTGCGCCATCGTCTCCGCCGCGCGCTTCAGGGCATCCCGTACCGGGCTGTCTCCGCCGGGAAGCGCCGGGACTTTCCCCCCGAAGAGGCGGTGGATGAGAGAGAAGGTCCGGTTGCAGAGGTTCCCGATGTCGTTCGCGAGGTCGGTATTGAAGCGGAGTTTCAGGCCGTCGAACGAAAAATCGGCGTCCTGCCCGAAGGGGACCTCCCGCAGCAGGTAGTAGCGGATGGCGTCTGCCGCCACGTCCGGCTCGCACCCGGAGGCGTCCGAAAGCATCCGGGCCAGGTCCCCCGGCGCGATGGCGTTTCCCAGCGACTTGGAGATCTTCCGCCCTTCGGCGGTCCAGAACCCGTGGCCGATCAGACGGCAGGGCAGGGGGAGTCCCGCCGCCATGAGCATTGCGGGCCAGAGGGTGCAGTGGAACCGGACGAAGATGTCCTTCGCCATGAAATGGATGTCGGCGGGCCACGTGTTCTGGAATGTCTCGGCGTCGTTCGGCCAGCCCGCCGCCGTCAGGTAGTTGATCAGCGCGTCGAACCAGACGTAGACGACCTGATTCTCGGCACCCGGTACGGGGATGCCCCACTCCTCGCCCGGTCGGCTGATGGATTGGTCCCGCAGCCCCTGTTTGATGAAGGCGACGACCTCGTTCCGGCGGAAGTCGGGAAGGAGACGATCCGGCTTCGCCTCGATCCATCGAAGGATGGCATCCTGGTATTTGGAGAGGCGGAAGAAGTAGGTCTCCTCGGTCATTTTCCGGACCGGGCGGCGGCACCAGTCGTTGGGGCAGAGGCCATCGGTCACGTCCGATTCCCGCCAAAAAGTCTCGCAAGCGACGCAGTACCAGCCTTCATACTGCCCGAGGTAGATGTCCCCGGATTCCTGTAACCGTCGGAAGAACTCCTGCACCGCCTCGACGTGGCGCGGCTCCGTCGTACGGATGAAATCGTCATAACCGATGTGAAGGTCGCGCCAGGCTTCCTTCCAGACCGGAATGAGCTGCTCCAGGTACGCTTCCGGGGCGACTCCCTGCTCCTGAGCGGCCTCGTAGACTTTGGTGGCGTTCTCGTCCGTGCCGGTAAGGAAGAAGACCTCCCGGCCCCGCAGCCTCTCGAAGCGCGCGGTCACATCGGCGGCGATGGTGGTGTACGCGCTGCCGACGTGGGGCGTTCCGTTCACGTAGTAGATAGGGGTGGTGATGTAAAACCGTTTTTCGGCCATGGATGTCCTTTATTTGATTTGCGATTTGCGAAAGCCGTTTTGCGATTGAAGAAGAGGAGACAAAGCGATTATCTTCAGACGGCCTGAACGTTCCAATCGCAAATCCAAAATCTAAAATCCAAAATGGGATCAGTGGCAGCCGCAGGAGGGGCCGCATCCCCCGCTGGTTACGGGGCGGGGGGAGGGGGAGGACATCTGTGAGGGGCCGCCGCTTCGGGAGGCGAAGGTCGAGAGGAGGCGCGTCACCTCTTCGGAGCGGCAGGCCGGGCACGCAACGTCCGCCTGCGCCGAGGAGCGCACCAGGATTTCAAATGGATGATCGCAGTTTTTGCAGCGGTATTCGAAGATCGGCATGATCGCTTTCCAAACGGGGGAGAGTCGAAGCGTCTCGCAAGAAAGGCTGAAGTGTCAGGTTCACTCTTAAAGGTAACGTATCGGAGCAAGCAGGGGCAACTCTTCGCGCATGCGTCGCTTCTACTTGGGTTTGATGATACCGTAAGCGGCGGCCCGTTTCAAAAATAGCCTCAGCCCCTGCTCCTCTTCCGGCCCCAGCCGGTACCGGATTATGTTCCGGAGATACTCCCGGCAAACGTCGGGGTCGAGGTCCCGTTGCCGCGCTTCGGCCTCCACGATAGCATCGATGCGGGTCAGTCCCCGTTCCAGCGCGGCGTGCAAGCGGTCCCCCAATCCCTCTGCGAACACACCGGGGCGGCCCGCCCAGACGGCGTAAACGAAGGGAAGTCCCTGCCACTCGTACCACGCCTCTCCGAGATCCAGGTACGGAACGCCTTCCCGTTCGGCGCGCAGGCCGGGGTCCCCGATCAGCAGGGCGGCGTCGCACGTTGACAGCATCCGGTCGAGGTCCGGCGGGAGGTTCACGAACTCCGGGGTGTTGCCGTACCGCTCCGCGAGGAGGATCCGGGTGAGCGCCGCCGAGGTGTAGGAGCTGGTGTCCAGCGCCACGGACCGGACCCGGTCCAGCGGCAGTTTATGGAAGAGCTTGATGCTCCAGACCGCCCCCCTGGAAGCGACGCCGATCCCCGGCAGCGCCTCCAGCGCGTCGTCGCGGTACGCTTCCACGCTGGAGATCAACGCGGCGTCCAGTTCCCCGTTCCGGACCCGCCGGGCGAGCCGGGTCGGGACCTCCTCGATCAGCATGAGATCGGGGGAGGGCGCTTCGATGAACGGCCAGACGAGGGGGCGGGCGTTGAAAAACGGCGCTCCTATAGATAAGGGTCGTTGGGTCGTGGGGTCGTGGGGTCGTTGGGATGAGGACGCGCCGGAGAGATTCGGGCTTCCTTTGGATCTCGTGGATGCGTGTTCAGATGAATGGGGGCGTTTCCCCCCCAACGACCCCACGACCCCACGACCCAACGACCCGTTTTTACTACACATAAACGTCAATAATCGTGAAGAGGAACAGGCCCACGCTGATGAACCCGTTAGCGGTGAAGAACGCGGCGTCGAGGCGGCTGAGATCGTTCGGCTTAACGAGCCGGTGCTGCAGAAAGAGCAACACGCCCACGGCGATCAGGCCCGCGAAATAGATCGGTCCGAGCCGCACGTCGGAGATGCGATGGAGCGCCGAAGGGAGAAGCAGCAGGAGCAGGAACATCCCCGCGTGGAACAGCTCTGACAGTCGCAGCGCTTTCTCCACGCCCAGCCGGGCGGGCAGGGAGTGGAGGCCGTGCTCCCGGTCGAACCCGACATCCTGGCAGGAGTAGAGGATGTCGAACCCGGCGGTCCAGAGGGTGACGGCGGCGCAGAGGATCAGCGGCGGGGCGGCGAGCGCGCCCGTGATACCGATCCACGCCGCCGCCGGGGCGATCCCCAGCGCGAACCCGAGCACGAGATGCGACATCGCGGTGAACCGCTTGGTGTAGCTGTATCCCCAAACCACCGCGAGCGCCACGGGAGAGAGGAGCAGCGAGAGGCGGTTAAGCTGCGCCGCCGCGAACACGAAGAGGAACGTGGTGAGGAAAACGAACGCCCACGCTTCCGTCAAACCCAGCAATCCGGCGGGGAGGTGTCGCATCTTTGTGCGGGGATTGAGCGCGTCCACGTCCCGGTCCACGATCCGGTTGAACCCCATCGCGCTGCTGCGAGCCCCCACCATCGCCACGACGATCCAGCCGATCTTGCGCCAGTCCATCTGCCCGCCGAGCGCCAGTATCGCGCTCATCAACGCGAACGGCATGGCGAACAGGGTGTGCTGGAATTTGATCCAGTCGAGCAGTAGGGCGATCTTCTTCGTCACGTTATTCGATCTCCTCCGTGGGGTCGCTGCCCCATCGGTACGCGTCGCCGGGCTTCACGCCCGCCTGGACGAGGACGCGGTCCACCACCATCTTCACCAGATCCTCCACGGACTCCGGGCGGTGGTAGTAGGGCGGGGAAGCAGGCATAAGCGTCACCCCCATTTCCGAGAGGGCGAGCATGTTACGCAGGTGCAGGGTGGAGAGCGGCGTCTCGCGCGGCACGAGGATCAGCTTGCGCCGCTCCTTGAGGACCACGTCGGCGGCGCGGGTCACAAGATCGTCCGACACCCCGGCGGCGATCCGCGAGAGCGTACCCATCGAGCAGGGGATGACGACGGTCGCGTCGCAGACCGCTGACCCGCTGGCGAACGGCGCGTTCATCGTGCGGGGGCTGAACGCCTTGACATGGGCCGCCTTCTCCCCCAGCAGCTTCACGACGGCATTCCCGCCGGTGCCGGGGTCCACGCCCAGCTCGTGCTGCATGACCTCCCGCCCCCGCGCCGAAAAGACGGCGTAGATCGGGTCGAAATGGGGCAGGGCCGCCTCCAGGAACCGCACCCCGTAGATGCTCCCGCTTGCGCCGGTGACGCAGACGAGCAGGCTGGGCTTTTGTGTGGCGGGCGGGGGGGAGCCGTAGCTGGCAGAGTTCATGGAGAGGATTCTTGTTCCTGTTGCAACGTCTCGCGCCTCTTTTGGAGGTCTTCCATCACTTCGTCCACCGTCTGGTATTTTAACCAGTTGTGGCGTTCCTCCGTGTAGTCTCCTTTTCCACCGTAAAACAGTTGAATGAATCGAATCGCATCCACCGGACCCAATTCACGAAAAAGAACGTCCAATCCCTTCTCTCGTAATTGTTCCGGCGTGAGCGTTAACTCTCCTACTTTACTCATGAGCTTCCACCTCTTCGATCCATTGTAAAGGATTCATCACCTTGAGCCGGAGTTGCGTCGAAAGTCGGCGACACGAGCGAAGAAGCCGGTCATCCGTGGTCAGAAAGAAGTCCGCCCCACCGAGTTCGGCAATGGCCAGATGAAGGGCATCTAAAGGTTGAATACCAAAGGGATGGAAGAATGCCGCGCGATCCCGATGTAGCTGCTCGGCCATGATGATTTGATCCATAAAAGTCTCAGACCGCAGATGATATTTTCTTCTCTGCTCATCCGGCGTTCGATCCAGTTCGAGCAGGAGGGCGTCACTTCCAATGATCTGCCATCTGCCGGCTTCCCTTCCCCTCAGGATAGACTTCACCGCTTCCGTCTCCGACCAGACCCGTTCTTGAGAGGGATCGTCATACGGGCGATTCAGGCAGCAGGCATCCAGATAGAGAGACAGCGCCTCAGTCATTTTCGCTCCACCAGCGGTCAGGGTGGTTCGTCGGGTCCATCATCCGGTCCAGCTCCAGTTCCGGCCAGAGGCGGTCGATCCGCTCTTTCACCTCATTCGTCATCTTCAATACTTCGGGCCACTCGCGGTGGAACCCTTCGTTCGGCCACTTGCGCGTGGCGTCGATCCCCATCTTGCTCCCGAACCCCATGTTGCGGGAAGCGTGATCGAGCACATCGATGGGGCCTTTGGAGAGGAGGAGGTCCCGCTCCGGGTCGATGTTGTTCCCCACGCGCCAGAGGACTTCGCCCAGGTCCTGCACGTTCGCCTCGTGGTCCAGCACGATGATGCACTTCGCCAGCGACATCTGCCCGAGGCCCCAGAGCGCGTTCATCACCTTGAAAGCGTGGCCGGGATACCGCTTCCGAATGCTCACGATGCAGAAGTTGTGGAAAATCCCGTGCACCGGCAGGTTCATGTCCACCAACTCGGGGAGTTGCATCTTCAGGAGGGGGAGGAAGAACCGCTCGGTCATCTTGCCGAGGTAGCCGTCCTCCATCGGGGGGATGCCGACGATGGTGGTGATGTAGACGGGGCGGCGGCGGTGGGTGATCGCCGTCACGCGGAACACGGGATACTCGTCCGCGAGGGAGTAGAAGCCGGTGTGATCCCCAAACGGCCCTTCCGTCCGGCGCTCGCGGGGGGTGACGTAACCCTCCAGCACGATCTCGCTCTCGGCGGGGACCTCCAGGTCCACGGTCTTGCACTTCACCATCTCCACCGGGCGCTTGCGGAGGAACCCCGCGAACATCATCTCGTCCATGTCCTCGGGGAGGGGGGCGGTGGCGGAGTAGATCGTGAGGGGGTCGGCCCCGATGGCGATGGCGACCTCCATCCGGTCGGGGATGTGCGTCTTC
>JAHWJO010000540.1 GCA_019348365.1 Armatimonadota bacterium
CACAGAAAAGCTTTCTCTACCGCCCATCGCCATGACGGTCAGCGTCACCGACATGACCATGATCAGCCCGGCCCCCTGGAGCAGCATGCCGAAATTCGGGGCGAAGCAGGTCAGCGCCCCCCGCACCGCCACGACATCGATGAAGGCCAGGATGGTCGTCTGCATGACGTTCCCCCCAGCAGGTTGTGGACCGCCAGGCTGACGTTGCCCGTCAGGCCGGAGGTGACCGTCGTCGCCAGCTCCAGCAGGGAGGTCGCCCCCGCGAGGAGGATCATCCCCCCGAACGCCTGCCCCATCCCCGTGCGCGCGGAGATTTGGTCCGTGTCGCGCTCCAGGCGGGTCCCGGAGGCCCAGATCACCCCCGCCGCGAGAGCGAAGAAGACCAGATTGAGCCAGATCGGCTGACTGAAGAAGTAATCGTCAAACATCGCCTTTGAGGTCTCGGTTCGGGATCAGAGTCCTTGACTTCCAGTCCCCCGTCGGGCTGGAAGCGATTCGGTATCGAGCCTCCGTCTGATTCACTCCTTCACCGCGCTGATCATTTGATCCCGTGCATGCCATACCGGGCCGATAGTTACGAATCCATCAACAGTTCGGGACTGGTCTCCCTTGCGGGTACATTAAGTATGCCAACAGCGAGCATAAATCCCAAGTAACATACACCGGAAAGCCAACGGTAAGAGCGAGCATAATGAGGATCAACGTTTATGGCTTCTCTCAATGCTTTCTCGGCTTCTGCATATTTTTTAACTGAAAGCAGATCACTCCCTGGACACAGTAGTAAGGCGCTGCATCCGGTTTCAGGTGAATAGCTCGAAGGATCGGTTCTATGGCCTCATCCATATGCCCATAGTCGCTGAGGAGGGCTGCAAGGTAGGCGTAAGCATGCGCATCGGTGGAGTGTTTCTTAACGTATTCTTTCTGACTGGCGATTGCTTCCGATATCTTTCCCCGGCTGACATTGACATACGTCATCGCCGGAGAGGTCGCAGAACTCACCCATGAAGACGGATTGAAGAGCGCTTTTGCCATGTCCTATGATGCTCTCCATCGTTCAGACCAAACCCTTGGAAGCTTCATCACAAGTAAACCTTATACCAGAACAGCCACATCACTACGGGGTGATGCGGCTGTTCTTTATCTGGGAATCTAAGCGGGCAGTCCCGCCGGGAGGGAGGGGTTCCGGTCTTTCGCTTTGGGCCGCTTCTCGGTCTCCGTCGCTTCGGGGGCGGGGGCAAGGGCGATCTCCAGCACCTCGTCCATGTGGCCCACCTGCTTGAACTCCACTTCCGCCTTCACCTTGTCCGGGATCTCCACCAGGTCCTTCTCGTTCTCCTTCGGGATGATGACGGTCTTGATCCCTGCCCGGTGCGCCGCCAGCGCCTTCTCTTTCAAGCCCCCGATGGGCAGCACCCGGCCCCGCAGGGTGATCTCCCCGGTCATCGCCACGTCGCGGCGCACGGGCCGCTTCGAGAGCGCCGAGGCCAGCGCCGTCGCCAGCGTGATTCCCGCCGAAGGGCCGTCCTTCGGGATCGCCCCCGCCGGGACGTGGATGTGGATGTCCAGCTTCCGGTAGAAGTTGTCCTCCAGCCCCAGCGTTTCGGCACGGGAGCGGCAGTACGAGAGAGCCGCCTGCGCGCTCTCCTTCATCACGTCGCCGAGCTGGCCCGTCAGCGTCAGCTTCCCCTGCCCCCGCAGCAGCGTCACCTCGATGGCGATCACGTCCCCGCCGACTTCGCTCCAGGTCAGGCCCGTCGCCGCGCCGATCTCGTCCTGCTCTTCGGCGAGGCCCCATGTGTACCGCTTCGGGCCGAGGTAGTCCGGGATGGCGTCCGCCGTCACGGTGGTCCGCTCCGTCTCGCCCTCGGCGACCTTGCGGGCGACCTTGCGGCAGACGGTGGCGACCTCGCGCTCCAGGTTCCGCACGCCGGATTCGCGGGTGTATTCGCGGACGATCCGCTGGAGGGCGTCTTCCTGGATCATCAGGTAGGGCGATTCGGTATGACCCACCTCCGGCGCGTTCGACTCCGGCACGTCCACCGTCGGCTGAGTGGGCGCGGCGGATTCCACCACCACTTCGGGATGGGTCTCGTCCACTTCGGCTTCTTCTTTCGCCTCCTCCTGCGCTTCCGGCGGCAGCAGGCCATGGTCGCGCATCTGCTTCGGCACGAGGAACTGCTTGCAGATCTCCAGCTTCTCCTCTTCGGTGTAGCCGGGGAAGCTGATGACCTCCATGCGGTCCCGCAGCGCCGCTGGGATCGGGTCGAGGAGGTTGGCGGTGGTGACGAACATCACATTCGAGAGGTCGAACGGGACTTCGAGATAATGATCGCTGAAGGCGCCGTTCTGCTCCGGGTCGAGGGCTTCGAGGAGCGCCGCGCTCGGGTCGCCCCGGAAGTCCTGCCCGATCTTGTCGATCTCGTCCAGCATGAAGACCGGATTGTTGCTCCCCGATTGCTTGATCCCCTGGATGATCCGGCCCGGCAGCGCGCCGATGTAGGTGCGCCGGTGGCCCCGGATCTCCGCCTCGTCTCGTACGCCGCCCAGAGAAACGCGGATGAACTTGCGGCCCAGCGACCGCGCGATGCTCTTCCCGATAGAGGTCTTCCCCACGCCCGGAGGCCCCACGAAGCAGAGGATCGGGCCTTTCAGAGTGCCCGACAGCTTCCGCACGGCGAGGAATTCGAGGATGCGGTCCTTCACCTTCGCGAGCCCGTAATGGTCCTCGTCCAGCACCCGGTGCGCCTCCTTGATATCGAGCCGCTCGTCGGTCGCTTTGGACCACGGGAGGGCTACCAGCCAGTCGAGATAGGTGCGGATGACGACGCCTTCCGGCGCGGCGAACGGCATCTTCTCCAGCCGGTCCACTTCCTTGAAGGCGCGCTCCTTCACCTCGTCGGTCATCCCGGCCTCTTCGATCTTCGACCGGTACTCCTCGACCTCGGTGCCGCGCTCGTCGCGCTCGCCCAGCTCCTGCTGGATCGTCTTGAGTTGTTCGCGGAGGAAGAACTCCTTCTGGGTCTCCCCCATCTCCCGCTCGACCTTCTCCCGGATGTCGCGCTGCACGTCGAGGATCTCGACCTCCCGCTGGAGCATGACGGTGAGCTTGATGAGGCGTTCGCGGGGGGAAGCCGTTTCCAGAATCTGCTGCTTGTCGGGCACTTTGAGGGTGAGGTTCGGCGTGATCATGTCCGCCAGCCGGCCCGGATCTTCGATATGGGTGACGTTGAGGACGACTTCCGGCGGCACGTTTTTCCCCAGCTCCACGATCTGCTGGAACTGGTTGAGCACGCTTCGCATGAGGGCTTCGGTCT
>JAHWJO010000541.1 GCA_019348365.1 Armatimonadota bacterium
CGCTCTTCCGATCTGGCGGAGGCGGACTGCACCTGAAGAGACGGTCCCGGCCCCATGTAGGCGAGGGCGGTCGGCCCGCCCAGCCCCCAGCGGTCCATGCCGCCGAAGAGGTGCTGCTTCTTCGTGCGGTTGTGGTAGAGGACGGCGGGGCTGAGCTCCGAGGTGAGCATCGCGTATCGCGCCGATTTCCAGTCCGAAGCGGGTGGCGTGACGGCGGGCTTGAAATCGGCGCGGGGCCTGGCCGTCAGAGGTCCGTAGGAGGCTGGAGGGTCCAGCACCGTGGACGGCGGCTCCGGCGATTCGCTGGCGGATGATCCGGCAGAAACGGAAGCCATGAGTAAAAGCGAGAACAGTCCGATTACCTTGTACAACGTGATCCCCTCAGATGAACAACGATATAAAAGGGCACAATCGAGAAGGGTGTGAGGACCCTCAGTAACCCTCTATGCCCGGTGGAATGAAAAAGTACAGCCCCTCTACATTACGTCATGGAGAGGGACCGTTGTAAAGTCTCTCCGGAATACCACCGAGGCTCAGGCCCTGTTTTCTGTGCGTGATCCATTCGGATCTGCCCTCGCCGTCAGCCGCGTTCCCGGTAAACAACAGACGGATCGCATCGGGCAAGGCTCCTTTTCCCACCGGTCACAGCCGTACCCAAATCCCCTGTCGGAGGCTGCAATGCCGGGGTGGACAGCGGCAAAACGCGCCGTCCTCACCTATTGGTTCGCGCATCACAGACGAGGTTACATACGGAATCCGAAGGCATCCTGGACTTCTGCGAGTATTTCGTCAATCATCCGTCGAACCACAAACCCTCAAATCTTGTCGTCTGTACGAAGGGGTAGACTCCGGAGGAGACGCAGGATAAGATGTCAGCCACGTAAAAATAGATATTTTTCCCCTGATGTGGAGTCAAAGTCCCTGCGCGTATCCTGCTTGACGATCAAACGATAGTAAAATCCCACTTTTGCTACACTATGGAAGGTGTACTATCGAAATTTATGACTCAAATGATCGAGCAGAGGGAGGAACCCCATGACGCAGCGCCGGACTGTTGCTTGCTTAGCCCTTGGTGGGATGTTCGCCCTCTTGCGGGTGACCGCGCTTGCCGCCGGGCCGCCCGTGCAGGAATTGAGCTTTGAAGCGGAGGTCATGAAGCCGTTTCGCGTCAAAGTACGGCAGTATGAAACCCTGGAGAAAGTAGGGGACCTGCCGGGGCCGTGGCAGCCCGGCGCGTGGGCCGAGGGTGCGGTGGGCGAAGCCGCCCGTATGCCAGACCCTGTGGCTATGAAACCGGCGCTTCGCATCACCAACCTGGAAGGCCGCCCCTCCATGATGTGGAAGCCATGGGGAGACGCCCGGATCGAAGGCGGCCAATGGCAGGCGACGATCCAGTACCTCAAGCCCGGCACGAAAAGCGCGGCTCTGGTCGCCACGATCGATGGAAAGGAAACCGAAGTTCGGCTGCCGCCCTCCCGAACGTGGCAGACGAAATCGCTGCGCTTTCAAGTGCCGCGCCGCGAAAACAACGCGTTGCGGCTGACCCTCCAGCATTACGAAGGGATCGGTCCGGAGGAATCGTTATGGGTGCGGAGCCTGAAGCTGGAGAAGACGGGTGGCCTGCCCAGCATGCCTCCATTCGTGGTGGACGTTTCCAGAGTGACCGGCGCGAAGGTCGATGAGCGCATCATCAACCTAAAGGGGCAGACGCTGGAAGTCGGAAAGGGCAAGGCGTACCCGACCCTCCGCGCGGCCTGGGACCGGGCGACGGAGAACCTGAAGAACCGCGTCCCCACGCGCATTCGCATCCACCCCGGCACGTACCGCGAGGGCGGGTTCGAGATGAACGCCGGCTGGATGGCAAAGAACCCCAACCCGGTGCGCGAAACGCCGCTTGTCATCGAGGCGGCGAAACCCGGAACGGTCGTCCTCTCCGGCTCCGACCTGTTCCCGTCGGGCGAATGGAAGGCGGTCAGGGACGCGCAGGGCAATGTGCTCTATTACGAGCATCCGTGGCCGCACGATTTCGGCTTCAATCCCGGCGGCTGGCGCAGCCACAACCCGAAGCTCCCCCTCGAGCACCGGAAGGAACTGGCGTTCATCAACGGGAAGCCGCTCAAGCAGGTGGAGCTGGAGCTGTACGACTACACCCCCTCCGCCTACGACAAAAAATTCCCCCCCGGCACCAAAACGGACCCGTTCAAAGGCGTGCCGCAGAACTTCGAGTTCCACGGCGTCTACCGGTACAAGGGATTTCGGAATCCGGCGGAGGCGCTGGAGCCGGGCACCTTCGGTGTGGCGGAGCGCGACGAGAACGGCAACAAGATCTTCGTGCGACCCGCCCCCGGCACCGACTGGCGCAAGGCCCTCATCGAGGTCGGCGTGCGCCCGTTCCACATGTGGTTCTTCTGGAAAGACAACCTGGTACTGCGCGGCCTCACTTTCCAGCACGGCGTCGGCCCCATCGAGGCGCACGGCGCGGTCCTCATCGGACACTGGCACTACCCACAGACGGAGTTCAACAATAATAACATCCTGGTGGAAGACTGTACCTTCCGCTGGAACAACAACCAGTGCGTCATCCGCTACGCTCGGGACGTGACCTTTCGGCGCAACCAAGTTCTGTACGGCGCCTACGGCGGCGTGCTGACCGGCAATGTGCATAACCTGTTGTGGGAGGACGTGGAGACCAGCTTCAACAACTGGCGCGTGTACGGCGGCTGGTCCTCCGGTCCGGTCAAGATCCACCAGACTCAGGACGCCGTCTTCCGTAACCACACGTCCATCGGCAACAACGGCACGGGCCTCTGGTACGACATCACCTGCGGCAACGTGCTCGTGGATCGCGCCGTGCTGTTTCGCAATCACCAGGGGCTGGACTGGGAGATCAGCCGGGGCCTGTTGGTGCGTGACAGCCTCATCGCCATGAACGAGCGGGGCAACTTCGTCTCCCCGACCGGCATGGATATGACGGTGGAAAACAGCATTTTCTACGGGGTGAACGACGTGGGCCAGTTCTACTTCGAGGCCGGGGAACGCGACAGCGGCCCGGAGATCATGCAGATGATGGGACGCGAGCCGATCCCGTTCTATACGCTGGGACCGCTGACCGTGCGGGACAGCGTCATCGCGTCAGCCGATGATTCGCCCCTCTTTTTTCAGGAGCACGGCAACCCGTACTGGTATCCGGAGTTCCTGAAAGAGCGGCTGCACCTCCATGACAACGTCTGGCATGCCACATCGAAGAACGTGTTCGGGACCGCCAAGATCTACGGCACGGACTGGCAAAAGAAGCCGCCCCGCAATACGA
>JAHWJO010000542.1 GCA_019348365.1 Armatimonadota bacterium
GCCCTCGAAGATCACCTTCTCGTCCGCGAGCACGGCATCCCCGACGATCCGGCACGTATCCGCGACGTGGGGCCGCAGTCGTCGCCCGTACTCGCAGTACTCCGCGTAGAGCGTCTCCACGTCGAGCGGTTCCGCGCCGTACATCCGGGTGAGGAGACGGTTCTTCTGCTCCACCGCCGCGCCCAGCCGCTCCCGGAACCGTTCGGGGTGGACCAGGTCTCCCATGCGGATGCCCCGCCGGGCCGCTTTGTCCTGGTAGCACGGGCCGACGCCGCGCCGGGTCGTGCCGATCTTGCCGCTGCCTAGGGCGTCTTCCTCCAAGCCGTCCTGGAGGCGGTGGTAGCTCATGACGAGGTGGGCGTTCGGGCTGATCTTGAGGTTCTCGCAGGGGATACCCCGCGCCCGGAGCCCGTCCATCTCCTCCAGGAGACCGGCGGGATCGATGACGACGTTATCGGCGATGACGCAGGTCGTGTCCGGTCGGAAGATGCCGGAGGGGACGAGGTGCTGCGCGAAGACCTCCCCGCCGATGACGACCCGGTGGCCCGCGTTGGGCCCGCCGTTGTATCGCACGGAGACTTTGGCCCCGTCGGACAGCAGGTCCACGATCTTGCCCTTCGCCTCATCGCCCCACTGGGCGCCCACCACTACCACGGTTGACATGGATTGGCCTCTTAACTCCCCGCCGGTCGGGGGATCGAAAACGGAGGGCCTGCCGATAGCAGGGATCGATCCACCCGGGCCTTACGCCCACTCCGATCCCGTGTCGCTTCGGCATGCCGTTCCGGTACGTAACACGCGAAAAAAAGTGGGACAGCACAGGGCCATCCCAACGGGGAAGTATATCACCCGGCGATGGAGGTGTCAACCTGTTCGGGGGAATAAGCGTTCGGAAAAGCGGCACATCAGAAAGGCGTCTCAAAAAACCCGATCTCCATGATGCAATGCATTGGATAACGAGGTATAATAGGGTCAGAGGTGAAATGATGGAACGCGAGCTATTGAAAGGGAACACCCCTACTCTGATCCTGGCCGTACTGGAAGAAGGACCGTTGCACGGCTACGCCATCGCCCGCGAGATCGAACGGCGAAGCGACAACGCCCTGACGTTCAAGGAGGGGACGCTCTACCCGGCCCTGCACACGCTGGAGCAGCAAGGGTGGGTCATCAGCGAATGGCGGAAAACGGCGGGGGAGCGCGATCGAAAGGTCTATACCCTCACCCCGGCGGGGCGAGCGGCCCTGGAAGAGCGCACCCGCAGATGGGACCGCTTCGCGCATGCGGTCGACCGTATATTGAAAAAGCAGGAGAGGGACGAAGAATCCCCCTCTTTACCACCGAACTCCGCATGGCTGCCGGAGCTCCATCCCGGCGGCTGAAACGAACGCACCGTTTGAGAGGGACTTCGTTATGTCCGATCAAGATTCCATTCCCCATCCGGAACCTTCCACACCGGAGAACCCCCCCGGAGAGGGTCGCAGCCTTGCCGATCCGTACATTGAGGATTACCTGGATCGCGTGTATGCCCCGCTGGTCGGGGTGATCCCCTACACCCGCCGCCGAGATCTCATCGACGAGATGCGAAGTCATCTTTACGAATTGGTACAGACCCGCCGGGAGGAAGGAGCCGAAGAGGAGGAAGCCCTGAGAGAAGCTTTCCGGCAATTCGGACCCCCGCGACGGATCGCTCGGGCGTGGATCGAAGCAGAATCGATCCCCTGGACGCGGCGGCAGGGCTGGCTGGCATCCCTCCTCACCTTCGGTGGGGCGGCGTTGGTCGCTTTTCTCATGGTCGCCTCACCTTACAGTGGGGGGGAGGACTGGTTTCAGCGCCGGAATCTGGGCTATGCGGATATCTGGGCCGGGCTGGTCCTTCCCCTCTTCGCCGCAATTCTCCTCGGCTACCACGCTAGAGCACGGGTGTATCTGACCTCGTTCTTCGTTCTGAGCGCGATGATCCTGGTCGCTTCTCTCCTCTACCTGGCCGATCTTCCTTCTGGAGCGAGCTACGGCGGGTTCAGCTCCATTTACGAGTTCTTCGCTGTAGTCCTGGGGCTCTACTGGATTCTGCTCGCCTTCATCGGAATCGGGATCGGCACAGCCTTCCGCCGGTTGGTGCGATGGGCTCGACTCACTCCCCACCTGTCTCTTCCGTACCGCTTCACGCCGGAATAGCCGGAATCGGGATGCGGGGCACGTCGGGGCTGACGAGGGTGCAGCGCGGGGTGAGCGCGTTTTCCCGGCATCCATCACCTGGGATGAACCGAGCGGCCCCTGGACCTCCAACATCGATGGGTCGGCTGAACCCACCCAAAACTACACCGGAGGAAAATCCGATGACGGGACACGATCCTGAATCCGTCAAGAACGGCGACTCTCGCATAGAAGACTATCTCGATCGCATTTGCGCCCCCCTTGTCGGCAATCTGCCTTATGAAAGGCGGCAGGAGATCCGAGCGGAGATTCGAGAGCATCTGGACGCATTGACGGAAGCCTCTATCGAGTCGGGCCATACCCCGGACAAAGCAGTGGAGCGAGCTTTGCAGCAATTTGGCGATCCGAAGCGAATCTCGATGGAGATTCTGAAATCCCGAAATCTTGATGAGGGATCTCTTGTGGCGGCTCTACGCGCTGCGCTGGTGGGATACGGCTTAACGGCGATCTGCTTTTTACTCTTTGTTGTCGTCGTCATAGTGGAGGACATGCAGGAGAAGCTACAGACGCTGGAATGGAGCGGTCTGGATTTCTTCCTGTTGTTCATGCTCTACATCGGGAACGCCCTGCTGACTGGAATCTCCACCGGATACCGCTCCCGGAGGTACGGCCTGAGCGGTATCGCGATTGCGGGAGGGTCGATCATCCTGGCCACCGCAGTCGCCAGCAGCCTCGCGGAATTGGGGATATGGCCGGAGGAGATCGGCGAGATGGCTAAGGCTTGTTTTGTTTTGGAGACCCTCTGGCTTATGATCGGGATGATCGGAGTCGGGGTTTCTCTCGCCGTGCAGAAAACGGCCAAGCGATTCCGCGACCGGGTCTCTCCCACCCGGCTCGCCTGAAGAGACGGGCAGGCGTCAAGGAGAATGAGGGCTCCTGGACGATCCTCTGCGTCAGGTGGAGGAGGAATCCGCTATTCGAGGCACGTCGGGGCTGACGAGGGTGCGGCGCGCGGGGAGCTTCACGGTATCCCCGGCCTTCACTTCGGGGATGGCGGACACGTCCACGCAGCACATCTGCGCCGCCACCCGCCCGATGATCGGGGCGGGACGGTCGTGGATCATCACGTAAGGCCGCCCTTTCTTTAGCAAG
>JAHWJO010000543.1 GCA_019348365.1 Armatimonadota bacterium
GCTTCATAGGAGATCGCGGCATGAGCGAGGGTACCCGCGATCAGAAACAGGAGAAGGAAAAGCCCGGCTGCCCACCGGCTTCGGGCGGCAAAAAGGCGAGGTATCAACGCGTTCTCCTTCGGTGCATCACCGAACGGTCCATGGACCAGAATGTTCATGACGGAGGATGAAAAATCGTACATAAAGGGCAATGAGCAGAGTCAGGCATAGTGCGGCGCGGACGGCGCTCAGGAGGAGTCATATTCGCTTCCTTCGGGCATCGGTGGGCCTGTGCCGACCGGAAGAGAGAGCGGGAAAACCTTCTGCCCAAGTGAAGACGGGCCGTAGCAGGGGAAAGCAACGCCGGGTAAAGCAACGCCGGGTAAAACCGGGGGCGACAGAAACGGCGGCTTTTCAGCGCCGGATGAGGCGCGGACGTATCTCCCGGAGGAGCGAAGGCAGGGACGTGGAAGCGCGTCCGAACAGAGGGAATTTAGCGGTTCGGCGGGGCGCGCGAAGCGGTGATCTCGGGGTGGGCCGAAGAGAGGGAAGGAGAGGAGTCGGGGAGGGGGAAGTCCGGGCGGAGCGCGACATGGGTGGCCAGCAGCTCGTCAAGCGCGGACGGAGGTACGAGGGAAGCCGTGTGCTTCTGTTGTTCTAACGAAGTGGGGATCAGCGACTTCGGCCCCGGGTACCGGGTCGAGACGAAGCGACACTCTTGAGAGGTTTGGACCGAGGATTTTGGTTGGAACGGGCTGTGGCAGCACGACTTCTTTTTCACTCGCATGACGCAGGGGTCGCCGCTCTCGGACGCCCGGTCAGAGGGAGCCGCTCCCTTATTCATGTACGCACAGGGGCGGTTGTCCGGGCAGATCCATGCCCCGAGAGAGCCGAACGCGGGCAGCGCCCCTTGCAGGACGAGGAGGGCCAGCGCCAGCCAGGCGCCCCATCGATGCGTACGGAGGGAGTTCATCATGGGAAGGATGGAGAGAGCAGCGCGCCTATCAGAGAGTGGACCCCCACAGACGCGGGCGCGTTCCCCGAAACGGCCGCACCTCTCATACTGAGTGTGGGAGTTTCCAGCCAAGATAGGCAAGTCACACCGGCCCACAGACAGGGTATTTTCCTCAAGCTTTTCAAGCTCAAGGAATTCATGACCTCCACGGTTCCCTCAGCATCAGGAGAGGAATGGGGGTGAGGGCCACCGACCACCGGCAGCTGAAGCAGGAGGCCGGGGGTGAGGAGACTTTGGACCTTTGACCTTAGACTTCGGACCGGGGTTAAAAAGGGGCCACGGGCTCACCGTTCACCCGCTTCTCGAAGTGGAGGTGCGGGCCGGTGCTGTATCCCGTGCTGCCGGACTGCGCGATCACCTCGCCCGCCGACACGTTCCGGCCCACGGCCACGTTCACGGAGGAGCAGTGCCCGTATAAGGTGGAAACCCCGCCGCTATGGTCGAGGATGACGGCGTTGCCGTACGCTCCCAGCCACCCCGCATGGACGACCACCCCCGCCGCCGCCGCGCGGATCGGCGTGCCGGTGGGAACGCCGAAATCCACCCCGGTGTGCAGCTTCCAGACGTGGAGGACCGGATGGAATCTTCCGCCGTACCCGGAAGTCAGCCGCCCGCCCACGGGCCGCACGAAGCTGCCGGTCCACGCCACCGCCGCCCGCGCCTGGCCTTCGGGGGTGAGCGCCAGCGATTCGAGCATCGTCCTCACGCTTTCTGAATCGTGCTCCAGTTGGGCGTACACGGCTTCGAGCTCGGCGCGCTCTTCCTGAAGCCGGTCGTAGACCGCTTTCTGCCGGGCGTACTCCTGCCGCTGCTCCTCCCGCTTTTGGGCGAGGGCGGCCTGCATCGCTTCCTGGTCCGCCTTCCGGCGCTCGATCTTCGCCTCCGCCGCCTCGATCTCGGCGAGTCGATCTCTCACCGATTGGATGAGCGACACGTCCGCCCGGACGATGCGGGTAACGAACTCCTCCCGCTGGAGGAAATCCTGAAAGTCCCGCGCCCCCAGGGCCACGCTGAGATAACCGGTATCGCCGCTGCGCCGCGCCGCCACGATTCGCCGGGCGAGCCGCTGCTTATTCGCTTCCAGCCGTTCTCGCGCTTCCCGGACCCGATCCCGCGTTTCGCTCAACTCGGCTTCGATCCGGCCCAGCCGTCTCTCCGCGCTCTCGATCCATTGATCCGTGACCGCCAGGGCATCCTGGATCTGGTGAAGCTCCTCGACGGTGTCCCGCTGCTGTCCCTTGGTCTCGCGGAGCTGCTCGCGGGTCTCCTGCTGGTCCTCGCGAAGGGAGTGGAGGCGGGAGTTGAGGACGGCCCGTTTGGACCGGGGGGAGCCGCCGTACACGGGGGCGTGGGCGATCAGGCCGCCTCCCAGCAAGAGCGCCAGCCCGAGCGCCAGAGGACGCAGGGCAGGGGGTGGAGGAATGTTTCCACGCTTCATTTCCGTCGCCCTCAGGAAGCGCCGCACCGACAGGTAGCTCCCGATGAGGCCCAGCGCCCCGCCCGCCGCGAAGAGGGAGGCGTACAGCATCTCCATCCGGAGTCCCTGGGTGGAGAGGGGGAGGAACGGCAGCGACTGCGTGACGAACTGCCCGAAGGCCCGCGCGGTCAGCCCCAGCGTGATGCACGCGAGCATCGCCCCCGCCGTGCCGTGGAGGAGGCCTTCCAGCAGGAACGGAACCCGGATGAACCCGTCCGTCGCGCCGACGAGCTTCATGATCCGGATCTCCCGGCGGCGGGAGAAGACCCCCAGCCGGATCGCGTTGCCGATGATCAGCACCGTCGCGAGGAGGAGGACGCCGGAGACGGCGGTCCCGACCGCCTTGATCGCCCGGTTGAGGAGCACGAGCCGGTCCACGACCACGCCGCCTTCGTTCACCTTCTCGATCCCCCGGAAGCCGTCGATGCGTTTCGCGATTCTTTTGCCCTCTTCGGTCTTCGCGACCGTGATCCGCAGCTCGTCGCCCAGGGGGTTCTCCATCGTCTCCAGCTCCGGGAGATGGTTGTACTTGCGCTTCTCCTCCTCCCACGCCCGGTCCCGGTTCACGAAAGCGACGCTCTTCACGCCGGGGATCGCCTCGACCCGCTTCAGAAGGCGGCGGGACCGCCTTTCGGAAAGGTCGGGGTCCACGTAGGCGACGATGGAGGTCTGGTTCAGCAGCCCGGCGGAGAACCGCTCCAGCATCATCGCGGTGAGGACGAACCCCCCGAAGATGAGGAGGCAGAAGGCGGTCGTGGTGACGGAGGCGAGGGCGGCGAGTCGGTGCCGCCGGAGGTTCGCGCCGGTCTCCCGCAGGATGAAGCTAGC
>JAHWJO010000106.1 GCA_019348365.1 Armatimonadota bacterium
AGAGACGCAGAGACGCAGAGGCGCAGAGAACCCCTGAACCCCTTTTGAACCACAAAGGACGCAAAGGACACAAAGAAACCCATAAACCGCAGATGAACGCGGATACATGCAGATGAGGATCACCTATCCTCCGATCTGTGTTCATCCGTGTTTATCTGTGGTTCCATTCATGGGTTATCCGCGAGGATCCGCGTTGAAATCCGTGTGCCGCAGGCCCGCGTCCCATTCACCCACTCATCCAATATTATCCTCTGGAGTGACTGCATGCTCGTTGTGGAGAACCTGACCAAGTACTACCGCCGCCACCTCGCTGTGGATGATCTCAGCTTCCATGTGAACGCCGGGGAGATCGTGGGGCTGCTCGGCCCGAACGGCGCGGGCAAGACGACGGTGCTGCGGAGCATCTGCGGCATTCTCAAGCTCTCCTCCGGGCGCGTCACCATCGCCGGTCACAACCTTCAGGAACAGGAGATCGACGCGAAGCGCTCCATCGCGTTCGTGCCGGAGGTCCCCAACCCGTACGAGCTGCTCACCGTCCGAGAACACCTCCGGTTCGTGGCGATGGCCTACGGCGAGACGGAAGACCTGGAGAGCCGGATGGACGCGCTGCTCGACCGGCTGGACCTCTCCGAGAAGTCCGACGCGCTCGTCCTCACCCTCTCGAAAGGGATGAAGCAGAAGCTGGCAGTCGCATGCGGGTTCATCCATAACGCGCAGGTCCTCCTCTTCGACGAGCCGCTCATCGGGATCGACCCCAAGGGGCAGCGGGAGCTGCGGACGATGATCGAGGCCGCGCGGGACGAAGGCCGGGCGGTCCTCATCAGCACCCACCTCCTCGACACGGCGGAGCGCCTCTGCGACCGCGTGATGATCCTCATGCGCGGCAGGAAGGTCGTGGAAGGGACGCTGGCGGAGATTCAGGATCGCGTCCAGTTCGGGGAGGACGCCCGCCTGGAAGACATGTTCCTCCACCTCACCGAAACCACGAATGAGTTTTGAATTTTAAGTTTTGAGTTCTGAATTAAGGACGCGTGAAGGAGGGAAAATGTCGGGCAGGAGGGGGTTCAACTCAAAACTCAACGCTCAAAACTCAACCTTGGGTTCCAAGAGATGAGGGCGCTCTTCTTCCTGATCACGCGCCAGTGGAAGGGCGCGATTACGAATACGCTCCGCTCCGGCATCCGCACGCTGTTCGGGATTCTGGGGGTCGCCTGGATCTTCGGCCACATCACGCTGGGAATCATCACCGTGTCCCATGGGAGAGAGCTTCCCTTCCAGCCCGTCCTCCCGCTCCCCGTCATTCAGGCGGTCCTCCTCTTCATGCTCGCGCTCCCCGCCTACGCCGTCCTCCTGGAGGGTTTCAAGGGCGGGCTCGTCACGTTCACAGCAGCGGACGTGGACTTCCTCTTCTCGATGCCGCTGCCCCAGCGGCTCGTGCTGGCGTTCCGCCTCGTGCTGCAATCGGCGCAGTTGCTCGGCTGGATCACGCTGGGGACGCTGGGGATCTCCCCGTACCTCGCCCAGCTGATCGGCGCGAACGTCTGGGACCTGATCTGGCGGGGCATCGTCGCCACCTTCCTCTGCTTCCTCTTCCTCCTCAGCATCGCTCATGCCGTCTACATCCTCTACGCCTACCGGATCCGGGCATCGGAGCGGCTGAACCTGGCGGTGAAGGCCTTCGGCATCCTCGGGATCTCGTTCCTCCTCTTCCTCGTCGCGCAGGATGCGATGACCGGCGAGACCCCGTGGCAACAGGCGGTGCGGGTCTTCAATCACCCCGTCGTCCGCGCGCTGCTCTTCCCGGTGACGCTCGCGACCGATCTCATCATGAGCGCGCACCCGCTCTACGAAGAGCGGACGATGAGCCGCCTACTCCTCCTGCTGGCGCTTGGCGTGGGGGGAGTCCTCGCCATGCTCGGGCAGCGGGAGAACGTCTACGAGCCGTCGCTGGGGGTGAGCCTGCGGAAGTCCCGGCTCCGCAACGCGTTTCGCTCCGGGGGGATCTCCGCCGCGCGGATGGAGATGATCCGGGAAGGCCAATGGAAAGGGGGGTCGGGAGGGCTGGCGTTGCCGGACCTGGGGCCGGGGTGGCGGGCGCTGGTCTGGAAGAGCCTCCAAATCTGGCTGCATGCCCCATGGACGGGCCTGTTCGTCATCACGCTCGTCGCAGTAGGAATCCCGTTGCTGCTGTACCGCTATCTGCCGGCGGAAGGCCGGATGGTCGTCGTCGTCGCCCCGGCAATGGTCTGGGTGTACATCACCTGGATGGCGGGGGTCGGGGTGTTCCAGCAGATCCGCAACGAGCTGTCGCAGGGAGATTTTCTCAAACTGCTCCCGCTCCCGGCGTGGCAGGTCGTGCTCGGCCTGGTGTTCATCCCAATCGGGGCGTACACCGTGACGCTCTGGGTGTCGCTGGCAGCGTTCGGGATCCTGTTCCGGGAGATCCCCCAGCCGATCCTCGGGCCGCTGGCGGTGCTGGGGCCGCTGATGATGGCGGCGCTCTCCCTTTATCACGCGATGGTGGCGTTCCTGTTCCCCCGCAAGAAGGACCCGATGAGCCAGTTGTTGGCGGGGCTGCTGATGATGCCGGGATGGGGCATCTTCCTCTTCCTGCCCATCACGCTCGGCGTACTGGTGTTCACGGCGCTCGTGAACGTCTCGTTCCGGCAGCCCTTCGGGCTTCAACAGGCGTGGCAGGACCCCGAAACCCGCTCCATCCTCTACAGCGCGCTGACCGTCTCGACCGGGACGCTCGCGCTGGCCTACGCGGTCGCCCTCGGCCTGCTGCTCTGGCTGGCGGGGTCGTCGTTCCGCGCCTACAGCCCGGCGGAAGAGTGATCCCACAACCCGAACGGGCATGGCAATAGACGGGTATCATAAGCTGGGGAGAACAAAAAAGAATAGAAAATGAGAAGCGGGGACGGTTCAGAAAGCGAGGAGCGTATGTCGGCGATAATGGAGCGCCATCAGAAGTCATCTCCGGAGCGATACCGGTTTAGCACGGACGATTACGAGCGGATGATCGAGGCGGGCATCCTGACGGAAGACGAGCGCCTGGAGTTGATCGAGGGGGAGATATTACACATGAGTCCGATTGGAAAACTCCATGTCCTGGTTGTGACCCGTCTCACTTATCTCCTGATTCGCAACGCCGGGGATCGGTGGGTCGTCTGGACGCAGAACCCGATTCGCCTGAGCGATTCTACCGAGCCCCAGCCGGACATGGCCTTGATCCGGCCCCGCGAAGGGTTTTTCGGGGACGATCTCCCCACCCCCGCCGACGTGCTGCTGATCATCGAAGTCTCCGATACGACGTTGGAGTTCGACCGAACGACCAAGCTGAGGCTCTACGCGGAGGCCGGAATCCCCGAATTCTGGATCGTGGACCTGACGACGGACACGATTTGGGTCTATGCCCGGCCGGAAGAAGGAGAATACCGGGACAGCCGATCATTCCGGCGCGGCGATACCGTTTCCTCGCCCACGCTGCCGGATCTTGCCCTCAAAGTGGAGGAGATCCTTGGATGACCTGACGACCGCCGCGAGGACAGCGGACTCCCCCGGCGAGCAGCGGCGACTCCGCACCCGCGAGTCTCTGGAGGGGCTGTCGCTCGGCGACGCCTTCGGAGAGCGTTTCAACTTCGACCTGCAGCAGATCGCCCGCATGTTTCGCACCCGCGAGCTGCCGGAAGGGCCGTGGAAATACACCGACGACACCGAGATGGCGCTCTCCGTCGTGAAGGTGCTCTTCGAGTGCGGCGGCATCGATCAGGACCGGCTGGCGGAAAGCTTCGCTGAACGGTTCGACCCCCGGCGGGCTTACGGCGAAGCCGCATGTCACCTTCTCGCGCGGGTTCGCTTTAAGCATCCCTGGCGCACGGAAGCCAGGCAGTTATTCAATGGTGCGGGGTCATGCGGCAACGGCGCGGCGATGCGCGTGGCCCCGCTCGGCGCTTACTTCGCGGACGACCTCGATGCCGTCGCGGAGCAGGCCGCGCTCTCGGCGGAAGTGACCCACGCCCACCCCGAAGGGATCGCCGGGGCAGTGGCGGTGGCGGTCGCGGCGGCGTGGGCCATCCGGCTGCGGGGGGCGGACCCCCTCCCGCGCGGCGCCGATTTCCTCGATCTCCTTCTCCCTCACCTGCCGGACAGCTTCGTGCGGCGGAAGGTGGAAGAGGCCCGGTCGATCCCACGGGAGAAGCACGTCATCCAAGCGATTCGGGCGCTGGGAAACGGGACGGCGGTCACCGCGCAGGACACGGTGCCGTTCGTGCTCTGGTGCGCGGCCCAGCATCTCGACCATTTCGAAGATGCGATGTGGCTCACCGCGAGCGGGTTCGGAGATGTGGACACGAACTGCGCGATGGTCGGCGGGATCGTGGCGGCCCATGTGGGGGCGGCGGGACTGCCCCCGGAGTGGCTGGAACGGCGTGAGTCCTTGCCGGACTGGCCCTTCAACACCAACCTCTGATAGGTGTTCCCCCGCTAAAAAGGACTCCGCCTGCCTATCGAGAAAACCTCTCAGAATCAACAGGCGGAGATCTGGATGTTACCATCCTCCCTCTCCGGGTCACGTCCTCCTCATACACAAACTGACTTTCCGTATCTTTATGTCTCTCCGTTCCCTCCTTACCGGGCTGGCGGCCCTCGGACTCCTGGCGACGATCTGGTACAGCGAGCGCATCGTCGCGCCGGAGCGCACCGAAGGCCCCGTCCGCATCACGTACTGGGAAAAATGGACCGGCTTCGAGGGCGACGCCATGCGCGCTGTCGTGGACGAGTTCAACCGCTCCCAGGATAAGGTCTTCGTCAACCTGCTGACGATCAGCGGCATCCAGGACAAGACGCTCCTCGCGGTGGCGGGGGGCAACCCGCCGGACGTGGCGGGCCTCTACGGCCCCAACGTCGCGCAGTACGCCGACGACCGCGCCATCCTCCCCCTCGACGATCTCTGCCGGAAATACGGCATCACCGCCGAGCAGTACATCCCCGCGTACTGGAATATCGGGTACTACAAGGGGCATGTGTACGCGCTCCCCACCACCCCCGCCTCGACCGCGCTCCACTACAACCGGGCGATGTTCCGGGAGGCCGGCCTGAACCCCGACCGGCCCCCGCGCACCCTCGAAGAGATGGACGGATACGCGGAAAAAGTCTACCAGCGCGACCCTTCCGGGCGGCTCGTGCGTGCCGGGTTCATGCCCAGCGAGCCGGGCTGGTGGAACTGGGGCTGGGGTTACCTGTTCGGGGGACGGCTGTGGGACGGCAAGTCGAAGATCACCGCCAACTCCCCCGAGAACGTCCGCGCCTTCGAGTGGGTGCAGTCGTACTCCAGGAAGTACGGCGCAACGGAGCTTCAGCAGTTCCGGCAGGGGTTCGGCAACTTCTCCTCCCCGCAGAATGCGTTCCTCGCACAGCAGGTGTCGATGGTGCTGCAGGGGGTCTGGATGTACAACTTCATCGACATGTACGCCCCGAAGCTCGACTGGCGGGCGGTTCCGTTCCCCCACCCCGCCGACCGGCCCGACCTCGCCAACTCGACGTACGTGGATGAGGACGTGCTCGTCATCCCGCGCGGCGCGAAGCACCCGGAGGAGGCGTTCCAGTTCATCCGGTTCGTGCAATCGCAGAAGGGGATGGAGATGCTCTGCATGGGCCAGCGCAAGCACACCCCTCTGGTGGAGGTGAGCGAGGAATTCCGAAAGAACCACCCGAACCCGTACATCGAGCTGTTCGCGGAATTGCCGAAGGGCAAGAACAACTACGCTCCGCCGCAGCTCGGCATCTGGCCGGAGTACCGCGCGGAGCTGACCAACGCCTTCGATGAGATCGCCCTGCTGAAGAAGACGCCGAAAGAGGCGCTTGATGCGGTGCAGGCGCGGATGCAGCCGATCATGGACGACTACCTGAAGGTCCAGCGCCTGCGGGGGGAGGAGCATTGAGCCCGACCACCAACCTTCAGGGGGGCCGCAAGAAAAGCGTGGTGACCCGGCACGAGACGCGGACGGCGCTGCTGTTCGCCTCGCCGTGGTTCATCGGGTTCACGGTGTTCCTGCTCTACCCGCTCCTGGCGTCCATCTATTACAGCTTCTGCGACTACTCGGTGCTGCGGCGGCCCGTCTGGATCGGCCTGGACAACTACGCGAACCTGATGCGCGATGAAGTCTTCTGGATCGGCCTGAAGAACACGCTCTCCTACGCCGCGATGGCGCTGCCGTTCGGCCTGTTTGTGGCACTGGGGCTCGCGCTGCTGCTGAACGCGAAGGTGCGTGGGATGCCCGTCTACCGGACGGTCTTCTTCCTGCCTTCGCTCGTCCCGACGATCCCGCTCGCGGTACTCTGGCTCTGGGTGTTCAACGGGGAGCACGGTATCCTGAACACCGCATTGGGGTACCTCGGCGTCAAGGGGCCGAACTGGCTCGGCGACCCCACATGGTCGAAGCCCGCGCTGGCGCTGCTGGCGGTCTGGGGGTCGGGCAACGCGATGGTGATCTACCTCGCGGGCCTGCAGGACGTGCCGCAGGATCTGTACGAGGCGGCGGAGCTGGACGGAGCGGGCTGGTGGGCGAAGACCCGAACGGTCACGCTCCCCATGCTCTCGCCGATTATCCTGTTCAACCTGGTGCTGGGGATCATCGGGACGCTTCAGGTGTTCGCGGAGCCGTACGTGATGTTCCCCGGCGGCTCCCCCGCCCGTTCGACCTACTTCTACACGATGTATCTCTTCGACAACGCCTTCCTGTACCACAAGATGGGGTACGCCTGCGCGATGGGGTGGATCATGTTCCTGATCATCCTCGCGCTGACGTACTTCGCGCTGCGGATCAGCGAGCGGCACGTCTACTACCGGGGGAGCTGATCCCGAAACCGGCAAGGCGAGAGAGGAGAGGAGATGGCTCGACCGGAAGAGATCCTGGCGTTCTGGTTCGGCGCGCCGGGGGAGGGGGGCTACGGGCAATATCGCGCGGAATGGTTCGGCCCGGCTCAGGAGTTCGACGAGGCGTTCCGACAGCGATTCGCGGAGGATTTCGAGAGGGCGGCGGCCGGCGAGCTTTCGGAGTGGGAGTCCACCCCCGAAGGGGCGCTCGCGCTGATCCTCCTGCTCGATCAGGGATCCAGCATGCTGTATCGGGGAGAGGGGAAGGCGTTCGCATCCGATGCGCTGGCGCTGCGGGTCGCGCGCGAGGCGATAGAGAAAGGCTACGACCGCCGGTTCCCCGACTTCCATCGCTGGTTCTTCTACCTGCCGTTCGAGCACAGCGAGGATCTGGCGGATCAGGAGTGCGCGGTGGAGCTTTTCAGCGGCCTGGAACCGAACGAGACCAACGCGCTGGGTGTGGAGTACGCGGTGCGCCACAAGCGGGTCATCGAGCGGTTCGGGCGCTTCCCCAACCGGAACGCCGCCCTGGGCCGGGAGAGCACCCCGGAGGAGCTGGAGTTTTTGGCGGGCCCCGACGCGCCGTATTGATCTTCCGAGAAGCGTGAAAAGTCGGGGGTGAAATGCGGGGGAGGGGCCTGCGGTTAAAATCGCGCCTGAAGGGGCACGAAGTCCGCCTTCGTGGACTCTCGTTCCAGTCCTCTATGAGAATCGAAGAGGTCAGGGCCGGGGGTGGAGTCGCCGGAGGGCGACTTCATGCTTCTACAGGCGCGAATTTATTCGCCGGGCACACTCATCGAAAAAATTTCATCATCAGCAGCGTGGAAACACTTTGCAACAGGGATTTATTGAATCAGAACCATGCATAAATTCAGCTCGATCAGCATACATAATGCAAAGAAGGCGTGGATGATCCACCTCATCCTGATCGCTTTGTCGGTGGTGTTCCTCTTCCCGTTCCTCTGGCTCGTCTCCACCTCGCTGAAACCCATCGAGGAGACGATGCGCCAGCCGCCGAGCCTCTTCCCGTCCACCCCGCAGTGGGGGAACTACGCGGCGGCGTGGAGCTACGGCAGCGACAAGCTCGGCTACACCCCGTTCCTCGTCTACGGGCGGAACACGCTGGTGCTGTGCATCCTGACCGTCTCCGGAACCGTCATGTCGAACGCGGTGGTGGCGTACGCCTTCGCGCGGATGCGCTGGCCGGGCCGGGACCTCCTCTTTGCCGCCACCCTCGCCACGATGATGATCCCGTTTCCCGTGCTGATGGTCCCGACCTACGCGCTCTTCCGCGAGCTGGGCTGGATCGGCACGTTCCGCCCGCTCTGGGTCCCGGCGTTCTTCGCGAGCGCGTTCAACATCTTCCTCCTGCGCCAGTTCTTCCGCACCATCCCGTTCGAGCTTTCCGAATCGGCGCGGATCGACGGCTGCAACGAGTGGGGGATCTTCTGGCAGATCATCCTGCCGCTCTCCAAGCCCGCGCTGGCGGTCGTCGCGCTCTTCACCTTCATGGGCACCTGGCGCGACTTCCTCGGCCCCCTCATCTATCTCCTCGATCAGAAGACGTTCACGCTCTCGCTCGGCCTCCAGTTTTACCAGAGCCAGCACGGCGGGACCCAGTGGAACCTGCTCATGGCCGCCTCCACCATCGTCATCCTGCCGGTCATCGTGCTCTTCTTCTTCACTCAGAAGCAGTTCATCCAGGGGATCGCCCTGAGCGGCCTGAAGGAGTAGCTTTTTGGAATCACATTCCCTGCTTCAAGTTCGCCAGCGACTCCCGCTCTCAATGGAGGTTTCACCGGCATTGAGGATGCCAATATTGAGAAGCACAGGAAGCCTTCCATGAAGGGGAACTGGATGTCGCCGAAGGCCGTCTCCGGTCCGCGCGGGCGGAGCGCATCGCTCGGCGAGAGCCGGCGCGAATCGGAAAGCAAGGATGCCAGGGGCTTCAGGAAATGAGGCTTCCGGCTTTTTTATTCATGATATAATGAGGCAAGCGAGAGAATTGTTCCCTATGGGGAGGAACAGGGGTTAGAGGCGATTCGCAGAAATAGTTAAGGGGACAGGCAGCAGCCTGCGTGAGCAGAGATCCGGCACGGCAGGATCATCGATGAAGGAAACGAGGCGGAGATGAAGCGAGAGATGATGGCCTTGGGAAAGCGGTGGCTGGCGGGATTGCTCCTGGTGATGCTGGCGGGAGGGCTGGAGGTTTCCCCGGCGGCGGCCCAGTATCCCTTCGCCCCGCCCGTGGAGTATTCACAAACAAATAATCATTTTATGATGTCTACCACCGCGGATTTCAACACGGACGGTCATACAGATTTAGCGACAGTGAGTGGAGGTGCCTATGAGAAGGGCATCAGCGTTTTCCTGAACCGGGGGGATGGAAACTTCTCAGAACCCATGAATTATAAAGCACAACTGCCATATGGCGGTGCCATCGGTAAGATCATCGCTGAGGATTTCACCGGCGATGCAAAACCGGATCTGATATACGACAGGGGTAGTAGTTATAATAAAGGCACCTACCATGCTCCTTCCATCATCCTGATGATCGGCAACGGGGATGGGACGCTTCAAGAGGGTAAACTTATCTTCCAGGAATCGATTGATGTGAGGTTTCTTGTCTTTGGAGATTTCAATGGAGACTTGAAAAGAGATTTGGCCTTCCTCTCCCTGGATTATAATGAAAGAGATCTAGACCTTGTACTGCTGCTGAACAGCGGGGACAATACTTTCGCTAAATCGGTTCTGTCCACCGGATATACAGTACTATCAGGTCATCATGGGCAGATGACGAGCGCCGATTTCAACAGGGACGGCCTATCAGACCTCGTTATTGGAGATATCAATGCGAAAGCGATACTGGTGTTGCTGGGCAAAGGGGAGGGAACGTTCCATCCACCAACGGAGATACAGACCACCTTTCTCTCCTCCTATTACATCTTTGTCATGGACATGAATGACGACGGCATACCGGATGTTGTTTTTGGAACTAACCCTCATAACCTGTTTTACCCCGGAAGCTATTACTATACGATCCTGTGGGGAAAGGGTGACGGGACCTTTCAGATGGGGGGGACCGTCCCTTCCGGCTTCATCGGGCATTTCAACCGGGACGGTCATCGGGACCTACTGATTGAAGAATATGTCCGCATTAACTCTCGTGACGGCTATAGTAAATATTCCGTTCAGTATGGCAACGGAGACGGGACCTTTCAGCCGAAACGTTTGATATGGATCGCAAGGGTCAATGAGGGTTCCTCTTCGAAAAGCATTGCCGATCTCAATAAGGATGGCCTGGACGATCTCATCTTCGTGTATCCCTATCAAGAACATATTCAAGTTTATATCAACATCAGCGATCATGTCCCGGCCTCTCAAGATCAAAATATATCGTTACCGGAGGACGGGAGCGTCCCAATCACCCTCAAGACCGATCCCCCGAAGGAGGGAGTCTCCCTCACCTATACGATCGTTTCCCCGCCCCGCAATGGCACCCTCTCCGGCACAGCCCCGAACCTCACTTACACGCCCAATAAGGACTACAACGGCACTGACAGCTTCACGTTCAAGGTTAACAACGGGACCTACAGCAGCAACACCGCGACGGTCTCGATCACCGTCGCTCCTGTCAACGATGGTCCGCCCGTCGCCCAAAGCCAGAGCGTCACGACCCCTGAAGACACGCAGAAAGCGATTGCTCTGACAGCAACGGACGTGGACAAAGACCCTCTCACCTTCTCGGTAGGGACGCCGCCCCAGCACGGCACGCTCTCCGGCACGCCTCCCAAACTAACGTACACGCCCAAAAAGGATTATTACGGCCCCGACAGCTTCACCTTCAGGGCCAGCGACGGGCAGCTCGACAGCGAACCCGCTACCGTCTCGATCACCGTCGCTCCCGTCAACGACGCACCCGTTGCGCAGGATCAGAGCGTCACGACCGAGGAGGACGCGTTGAAGGAGATCACTCTGGCGGGGAGCGACGCGGACAACGATCCCGTCACCTTCATCATCGTTTCCGGTCCGACTCATGGCACTCTCAGCGCCCTCGCCGGCGATAAAGTCGCTTACACTCCGGCGAAGGACTATCACGGCCCCGACAGCTTCACCTTCAAAGCGAATGAT
>JAHWJO010000544.1 GCA_019348365.1 Armatimonadota bacterium
GTTTAGCCTCGGAAGGGAGTTCCTTCAAAACTTTAGTGGTGATATACTAGTCCCGCAGGTGTCGTACTCGCGCTGTTGCAGAAACCAGAGGAGTTTCGTAGTATAGATACGACGATTCGCCAGGGTGTTCTTTGAGTGCTGGCGTAAATCGCCTTTTATCAGCCAATCCTCAGCGGATCGTTTGAGCTGAAGGACGGAAATTTCAGATTCCGTTTTCGTGAAAGGAAGCGCTGTTTTTCGCATAAAACCCTCCGAAAGAGACTTCCGAAGGGCGATAGGACTGTAAGGATATGCTGTGTTTAGGCGTGAATGTGCTGCAAACGCCGCGTAAAAAATGGAGCTGGGGGGATTTGAACCCCCGACCTCTTCCATGCCAAGGAAGCGCTCTCCCCCTGAGCCACAGCCCCATCGTTTCCTTCCGAACGGCTCTCCTTTGATTTCGCCAGAGCAGTCATCCGGACCTACATCCATTATAAAAATCCTCCCGCCCCTTGTCAACGCCCGAATGTTATGGGCGTTCGATCTTGAATGATTCGCATCTCTCCGAACGTCTGGATACGGTATAACCGTTTCGGTCATTGCTGACCGAGCGTCCTCATTCGATGGCACCGGGCCAGAGCGAGTGGGTACCGGGCCGGAGTGAAAGGCTGTTCTCGAAGGAGGCTCTCGTCGGGAGGGAGGGGTGATCCCTTTCCCGGTTCCTTCCCGATTGACAGGATACGAGGAGAGGGGAGCCGATTCCGTTCAGGTATCGGCTCCCCTCTGAACGCTCCTCCTCGATTGCACCCCAACCCTTTCGATTTCCCTTCCGAAAGGAGACGAGGATCATGCGGGCCGAGATTTTGAGCGTGGGCACGGAGCTGCTGCTGGGGGACATCGTGGATACGAACGCGGTCGCCCTCTCCAGAGCGATGGTGGAGCTGGGCATCCCCCTGACTCATCGCGTGACGGTGGGGGACAACCGCGAGCGTCTTCTCGATGCGCTCCGGGCCGCCGCATCCCGCGCCGACCTGATCCTCACCACCGGCGGCCTCGGCCCCACGCCCGACGACCTGACCAAAGAGGGCATCGCCGAAGCGTTCGGCGACCGGCTGGTGGAAGATCCGGCTGCCGCCGACGAGCTGCGCGCCTTTTTCGCGCGGCGCGGAGTCCCCTTCGCGGCGAACAACCTGAAGCAGGCGCTCGTCTTCGAATCCGGGTTCGCGCTCCCGAACCCCCACGGCACGGCCCCCGGCGCGGTGCTGGAGAAGGACGGCCTGACGGCCATCTGCCTCCCCGGCCCTCCGCGCGAGATGCTCCCCATGCTGGAGAACCACGTCGTCCCGTACCTCCGCCGCCGCCTGGGGCAGACCACGCAGGCGCTCCACTCGAAGTTCCTCCGGCTCGTGGGGATCGGGGAATCCAGCGCCTCCGAGCGGGTCGCCGAGCTTCAGGAGAGCGAGAACCCCACCGTCGCGCCCATCCTGCGAGGCATGGAGCCGTCGTTCCGCATCACCGCCCGCGCGGAGGATCGCGAGACCGCCCTCGCCATGGTCGAGGAGATGGAGGCGCGGATCCGCGAGCGGGTGGGGGAGTTTGTCTACGGGGTGGATACCGACACGCTGGAAAGCGTGCTGGTGCGGGAGATGGCGGCGCGCGACCTCACCCTGGCGACGGCGGAATCGTGTACGGGCGGGCTGGTGGGGCACCGGATCACGAACGTCCCCGGCAGCTCCGCCGTTTTCCACGGGGGAGTCGTTTCCTATGCCAACGCGGCGAAGCAATCATTGCTGGGCGTGAAGCCGGAAACGCTGGAATCGAGGGGCGCGGTGAGCGAAGAAACGGCGGGAGAGATGGCCGAAGGGGCACGGCAGCACCTCGGCGCGTCAGTCGGGGTGGCGGTGACGGGGGTCGCCGGTCCGGGCGGCGGGACTCCGGAGAAACCGGTCGGGCTCGTCTACATGGCCGTCACCGACGGGGACGGCATCCGCATTGAACGCCACAAGTTCGGCGGCGCGCGGGAGGACATCAAGGCGCGGTCCGCTCAGGCCGCGCTGAACCTCGTACGCAAGCGCCTCTTGAATCTTTAGCTCAACAGCTCAACGACCCGGTCCGACGGGAGGAGTTTCTTCGTGAGTGCGTCCGATCTGCCCACGCTCCGGCTGTTCATCGCGCTTCCCCTCCCCGACTCCGAACGGGCGGCTTTGCAGCGGATCCAGGAGGACCTCCGCCGGACGAACGCCGACATGAAGTGGGTGAAGCCGGAGAACTTCCACATCACGCTCTTCTTTCTGGGGGACGTGGCCGGGGACCGGATCGATGAGATCGAAAGCAAGCTGTTGGAGATGTGCCGCTCTCACGACCCCTTCCCCGTCGTCCTTCACGGCCTGGGCGCGTTCCCCCACCTTCGCCGCCCGAAGACCCCCTGGGCGGGGTTCGCCGGGGACCTCTCGCCGTTGAAGGCATTGGCGGAGGCGGTGAGCGACGGGATGGCGGCGCTCGGTTTCGAGCGGGACAAGCCGTTCCAGCCTCACCTGACGCTGGGCCGTTCGAGGTCGGACCGGGGGGCGAAGGTTCTGGCGGAGGCGCTGCAACGGAGGAAGGACGAACCGATCGGGACGTTCATGGTCGACACGGTGACCCTCTACCGGAGCGAGCTTCAACCTCAGGGGCCGTCCTACACCGCTCTCGCCCGGATGGCTCTCGGCGGAAGCTCATCCGCGCCATGGTCGGTCCGATATCCGCCGTGCGGTGAATGAATGCGGGTCTTTGCGGGCGCTTTGCCTGGGACGCCGAAAGCCGCATCACCCGGTCTACAGTTCGATCTCGAGGGTTGAAATAAAAATGTGACCCCTGCAAACAAGGGTCACATTCAACAAAGGGGCGAACGATGGGGATCGAACCCACGACCTCCAGGGCCACAACCTGGCGCTCTAACCGACTGAGCTACGCCCGCCATGTCTCTCTGCGTGGGTCACATCACTGGCCCACGTAGATTATAATACCCTACTCTCACCCCCTAGTAAAGGGGTTCTGGATTGTGACCCCGATAGTCCCTCATAGATATGTCAATTTTCCTATGAGGACGTGTCATGAAGCTGGACGACGCGATAAGGGACTACCTCCTCCACATCAAGCATGAGAGAGGGCTGTCCGTAAACACCTTCAAGCACTAGCAATCCCGGCTCCACAACCTGCAAAACTGGCTCACCGAGAATGGGTATCCCGAAGCGGATATTCATTCCCTCACCACTCCTGTTCTACGGCGGTTCATGTACTTCATGTCGGAAAAGGGGTTACGACCCCGCTCCATACG
>JAHWJO010000545.1 GCA_019348365.1 Armatimonadota bacterium
CAGTCGCCACCACCCGGCCCCGGATCCCCCGCCCCCGCGTCCCCCGGCCCCGGGGGGCGGTTTTGGGCTTGGGCCATTGTTTCTGTGTTGGTGTGGTTTTTTTGTGTTTTTTGTGGCGCTTTTGTGTGAGTGTTTTTTTTTTTTGTTTTTTTTGTTTTTACCCAAAAATCCGGGCCCTTTGGTTGCCGTCCGCGCCGCCGCCGCCCTCGCCGCCGGGACGGCGGCGCTACGTTTCTCTCTCTGCGTAAGTCCTGTTCTGTATCTATCGTCATGAGCGGCGGAACTATTTTCCGCCGCTCAATCCGTCGTGCTTAATGCGGCTTGCCACCGACATTCAGACCGGGGCCGGGGCTTCCCGGCGGAGCTCCCCCTTCAGCGCCTTCGGCTGCTCCGGCGGGGTCGCCCGGCGGGACCGGAAGCCCCGCAGCCGGAGCGCGTTCATCACCACCGAGAAGCTGGAGAGCGCCATCGCTACCGATGCGATCATCGGGTCGAGCATCCAGCCGGTGAACGGGTAGAAGACCCCGGCGGCAATGGGGATGCCCAAGCCATTATAGATGAACGCGAAGAAGAGATTCTGCTTGATGTTGGCGAGGGTCGCCCGCGAGAGGGCGATGGCATCCGCCACACCGCGCAGGTCGCCGCGCATGAGGATCACGTCCGCCGCCTCGATGGCGACATCCGTGCCCCCGCCAATAGCGATGCCCACTTCCGCCTGGGCCAGTGCCGGGGCGTCGTTGATGCCGTCCCCCACCATAGCCACCCACTTCCCGTCTTTCTGAAGGGAGCGGATCGTCTCGCTCTTGTGCTCGGGCATGACCTCCGCGAGCACCTGATCCACGCCAACTGCCTTCGCGACCGCCTCCGCCGTCCGGCGGTTGTCCCCGGTGATCATCACGACCTCCAGGCCCATTCGCTGCAGTTCCCGGATCGCCTCCGCGGAGGTGGACTTAACGGTATCCGCCACGGCGACCACTCCGGCGGCACGGCCCCCCACAGCGACGAACATCGGAGTCTTCCCCGCATCCGCGAGGGCGGACGCCGGACGTTCCAGCGAGGCAGCGTCGATTCCGCGCTCGTTCATCAGCCGTGCGTTACCGATGAGGACGGTTTGGCCTTCCACTTCGGCCTCCACCCCCAGCCCGGTGAGGCTCCGGAACCCCGCCGGTTCGGCGAGGGCGAGCCCCCGCTGTACGGCCCCGCTCACCAGCGCTTCGGCCAGGGGATGCTCGCTGTGCCGCTCCGCGCACGCTGCCAGCCGGAGCAGTTCCGACTCCTCCCAGCCCTCCGCCGGGATCACGTCGGTGAGGGACGGGCGGCCTTCGGTGATCGTCCCCGTCTTGTCAAGGGCGACGGCGGTGATCCGCCCGGCGGACTCCAGTGATTCGGCGTTCTTGATGAGCACGCCCATCTCCGCGCCCTTGCCGGTCCCGACCATGATCGAGGTCGGTGTGGCGAGGCCGAGGGCGCATGGGCAGGCGATGATGAGCACCGCCACCGCGCGGAGGAAGGCGTGGACATGGCTCGGTTCCGGCCCCCAGGCGTAGGTGATCGCGAACGTCGCCACCGCGATCATGAGCACGACGGGTACGAACACCGAAGTGATCTGATCCGCCAGCCGCTGGATCGGGGCGCGGGAGGCCTGCGCCTCCTGCACGAGCTTGACGATCTGCGCGAGGACGGTGTCTTTCCCCACCTTCGTCGCCTCCATCGTGAACGCGCCGGTCCGGTTCACCGTCGCACCCACGACCGGGTCGCCCTCGCTCTTCTCGACCGGGATGCTTTCGCCGGTAACCATACTCTCGTCCACCGCGCTGCTGCCGGAGAGCACCACGCCGTCCACCGGCACTTTCTCGCCGGGCCGGACGAGCAAAGTATCCCCGACTTTCACCTCTTCGACGGGGAGGTCCTGTTCAACGCCATCGCGGACGACGCGGGCGGTACGGGCCTGAAGATTCATCAGCTTCGAGATCGCCGCGCCGGTCTGGCCCTTTGCCCGCGCCTCGAAGTACCGTCCGAGGAGGATCAGGGTGATGATGACCCCGACCGTCTCGTAATAGACGTGGGCCTCGATCCCCCGCGAGGTGAGCGCGCCGGGGAGGACCGTCGCGTAGAGGCTGTAGAGGAACGCCACCCCCGTTCCCAGCCCGATCAGGGTGTTCATGTCCGCCGTGCGGTTCTTGAACGCGCCCCACATCCCCTTGTAGAACTTGCCCCCCCCGTAGATCACGACCGGAAGCGTGAGCGCGAGCTGCACCCACGGGCTCATCAGCAGGTGCGGCGCAGGGAGCCACATGTGCATCGCGCCCCACATGACGGGCACGGTGAAGACCAGCGAGACGAGGAATTTTCTAAACAGCGACCGGGCCTCCCGGTCCCGCTCCTCCTCGCGCTCTTTCGTGTCCGGCAGGGCGTCCGGCGCGAGGGGGTGCGCGTCGTACCCCGCGTCCTCGATCCGTTCCTGAATATCGCCGGGGGAGACCCGCGCCGGGTCATAAGTGACGCGGGCGCGCTCGGTCTGGAACGACACGTCGGCGGTCTCCACCCCATCCAAGCGGTCCAGCGCGCGGGTGATGGAGAGGGCGCAGCTATTGCAGGTCATCCCGGAAACCGAAAAGTCCTCCTGCTGCAAAGCGCCGGGCGCATCCGGCACGGTTTCGACGGCGGGAGCGCCGGAGGTCTCCTTCGCAGGCTCCACGATCAGCGTCCCGCGCATCATGTTCATGCCGCAGGTAAAGGCGTACTCGCCGGGTTTGTCCGGGGTGAACTGCACCGCCGTCGTATCGAACGCCTTGAGTGGCTGGGACAACTGGAAATCGGGGAAGACGACCGTATCGGAGCAGCCCGAATCCTCCTTGCGGTGGAAGCGGAGCTGCACGGGCTGTCCCGCCCGGACAGTCACCCGCGCCGGGGAGTAGCCTCCCTCCACGTCAATATCCACGACCTGTACACCGACCTCTTCCCGCGCGGAAACTGCCTTGCGGGTCCCAAAGAAGAACCACGCCAGGAAAGCGATGATCCCCACGCCCGCCGCCAGTACGATCCCTTCTAATAATGTGATATTCATCTTTAGGGCCCTCTATCTCAAAAACCGCGTCAGAATGGTTTGAACCTCCGTCAGGAGCTGCTCCTTCGACATCGGCTCGGCACACTCATGCTCGCTGCCGGTGCCGTGGCCGATGACGCACGACTCGAGGTGGTTCGACAGCAACTCTATGCCGAGCGTATCGAGCGCCGAGCGCACCGCCGCGATCTGGGTGAGGATGTCCACACAGTAGCGGTCCTGCTC
>JAHWJO010000107.1 GCA_019348365.1 Armatimonadota bacterium
TCCAGGCAGTTTGCTCATTCCTCTCCCTGATCTCTTACCGGCTAATCAATTACATGCACATGAAATCGTTCTGGTTCGTATTTCCTCTAATATCCGGTGGCCGGAGGTGGAACCGGCATGAAAAAGGAGATCAGGAACACCCTCCGGCAGAGTGGAGTAGCATATACTCAACAGTTTGGAAGCGCCCTCATATTTCTTGTACTCTACCGGATCAACGCGTTGTTGCCTCGCGCTTGCATAATCAATGACCGACACGAACTTCGTTCTGTTCCTCCAACTGCGGGTGCTTGAGCGGACGGATCCTCCTGAGCCGAGAGGGCATCGAGTGAGAAGCAAGAGGCGGCTTCATAGAGGTTCGTTCCCTCAGAGAAGTTTTTCAATGAGAATGACATCCGCAGGAGAATCTTGCACGAACTGCACCTGTCCCGTATCTCCGGGCATTAACTTTCATCTTTGCTATGAGGAATCATCACCAGTCGATTTTTATTTCTTCTTCCGCCAGAGGTGGCTCTGCTTCACGTCCGGCGGCTCGGGGACCTCTCCGCGCCAGAACGCCGACGCCTCGCGCATGAGACGCACGCCCATGCTCAGGCAGGTCGCGTAGCCGCTCCGGTTCTCCGGGGAATCGACCGCCGCGTCCAGTTCCTCCTTGCCGGGACGGTGTCCGCGCTGAACGGCCCGCGCCAGCCGGATGACCGGGTCCTCGTCGCGGTAGAAGGCGGTCTCCACCCGATACGCCTCCATCTTCTGCGGATCGGGCTGGTGGAAGACGCGCACGTACAGGCCGATGTCGATGTAGAGCGGCTGAATCCTGGAGAGCACGTTGTCTAGCCAGCCGTCGAAGTCGTTCATGTCGGGGTGCAGCGTGTGCGAGGAGAGCAGCGCCCGCTGGAACAGGGCGCGGACGAACGCTTCGAGTTCCTGCCCCGGTTCCGTCGCGTTCTCCGTCACGAAGAAGCGGCTGAACGGCTCCTCGTGGCCCGCCAGGTAGACCTTGCGGAAGACGTGGCAATCGTAGTAGGCCGAGATCTCCCGGATGGAGACCTTGTCCTGTACAGTTCCGGGGCCGGGTTGCCTGCCCTGCATGAGGTGGTGGGTCGAGTCCCAGTCCGCCTGGGTCAATTCGCTCATCAGCGGCTTGAAGATCTGGTCCGCAGGGAAGTGCAGGATGCCCCCCAGCGCAAAGGCGATTCGCTGCTGCGCTTTCTCATCCGACTCCGATGCCTCCCGATCCTTTGCCGCCGATTTCAGGATGCGGGGGATCCACTGGCTTCCGTAACGGGTGATCGCTCCCAGGCGCGCGGGATCGCTCTCCTCCAGCAGACGGTTGAAGAGCGGCTCCATCATGGAATCGCATGCCGCGAGGCGGCGGCTGTCGTCGAACACGGCCCAGTGGGTCAGCAGGTCGGACATGGCGGGGTTCTCCCGGTGGGTCAGGCGTTCAGGGCGGAAAGGGTCTTCTCCAGCGAGGCCGAGTCCTCGACGTTATGCACCATCACGGAAGCGTCGATCCGGCGGATCAGATTACTGAGGACTTTCCCCGGCCCCAGCTCCACGAAGGTCCGCGCGCCGTCCGCGATCATGTTTCGCACCGTCTCCTCCCATCGCACCTGCGAGACGATCTGCTGGGTGAGGAGGTCTTTCAGGGCATAGGCATCGCCCACGGGCCGGGCGGTCACGTTCGCATAGACGGGGACCGGCGGGGCGTCGAGCGGGGCATCGTTCAACTCATGGGCCATCGCGTCAGAGGCGGGCTGCACCAGAGGGGAGTGGAACGCGCCGCTCACCGCGAGGGGGATCACCCGCTTCGCCCCGGCGTCCTTCGCCGCCGCGCCGACCCGCTCCACGGCGTCGGCCTCCCCGGAGATCACCGCCTGTCCGGGGGAGTTCAGGTTGGCGATGACGACCGTTCCGGAGTCGTCTTTGCAGAGGCGGTGCAGCGCGTCGTTCTCCAGCCCGAGGATCGCCGCCATGGTCCCCCCGCGCTGCTTCCCGGCTTCGGCCATGAGTTCTCCCCGCCGCCGCACGAGCCGGATGCCGGTCGGGAAAGTCATTGCCCCCGCCGCAATGAGCGCGCTGTACTCCCCCAGCGAGTGCCCCGCCATCATGTCGGCCTGTGGCCCGCCTGCCGCCCGGAACGCCTCGTATGCGGCGATGCTCGCGGCGACGATGGCGGGCTGGGCGTTCGCGGTGTCCTTCAGCGCCTCCTCCGGCCCCTCGAAGCAGAGCGTTGAGAGGGAGATACCCAAAGCGGAATCGGCCTCTTCAAACACCCGTGCGGCGGCGGGATGATGCTCCGCCAGGTCCCGGCCCATTCCCACCGCCTGAGCCCCCTGTCCGGGGAAAACGTAAGCCCGTTTAGAGTCCGCCATAGGAGTTCCTTTCTGTACACCTCATACTCTTGTGGCCGTCTGAGAGTCAGGGAGTGGGGAGACCCCCTCACCCCAGCGCTTCGCGCTGGGGTGAGGGGGTCTCCCCGATGGAGTTCCGGGTGCACAGGCCACCGATCCCCGATCCCTGACCCCTGGGTTCTACCACCGCAGCAGCGCCGACGCCCAGGAGAGCCCCGCGCCGAACCCTACCATCAGCACCAGGTCGCCTTTTTGCACCCGGCCGTCCCGGCGCAGCTCGTCCAGCGCGAGGGGGATCGAGGCCGCCGAGGTGTTGCCGTACCGGTCCACGTTCGTGACGACGCGCTCCGGGGAGAAGCCCAGCCGCTTCACCGCCGCATCGATGATCCGGATGTTCGCCTGATGGGGGATGAACCAGTCCACGTCGGAAGGGGTGAAGCCGCACTTCTCCAGCACCGCGAGCGATGCGTCCACCACGATCCGCACCGCAAACTTGAACACCTCGCCCCCGGCCATCTGGATGTACTGCTGGCCGTTTTCGACCGACTCGGGGGAAGGGGGGATGCGGGAGCCGCTGCTCGGAATTTTGAGGAGATCCCCGCCGGAGCCGTCCGTGCCCAGCTCGAAGCCCAGGAACCGGCTCGTCTCGTCGCCGGGGCGGAACACCGCCGCGCCCGCGCCGTCCCCGAACAGGATGCAGGTGCTCCGGTCGTTCCAATCCACGATCCGGCTCATGCACTCGGCGGCGGCAACGAGAACGGTGTCGTACATCCCGGATGCGATGAGGCCCGTCGCGGTCGCCGCGCCGTAGATGAATCCCGTGCAGGCGGAAGAGAGATCGAACGCCCCGGCGCTCGTCGCTCCCAGGCGGTCTTGCAGGATGCAGGCGGTGCCGGGGAAGATCATATCGGGGGTCGCGGTGGGGACGATGATGAGATCGATGTCGCGGGGATGGATCCCGGCCTGTTCGAGGGCGCACCGGGATGCCTTCAGGGCGAGGTCGGAGGAGGCTTCGTCCGGCGCGGCGATCCGGCGCTCCCGAATGCCCGTCCGGGTGGTGATCCACTCGTCGCTCGTCTCGACCATCGTTTCGAGCTCGTGGTTGGTCATCACCCGCGAGGGGGCATAGCCGCCGACCCCGGCGATGGAGACGGGACGGGCCGGAGAACCGGGGATGCCTCCATGGGAGCCGGAGGCGGCGGGGAGGTCGGGGAGGGGGACGCTCATAAGGTCGGGAGGTTCTTCGTCGTGACGGTACGCGAGAGCTGGAGGAGTCGTTCGATCTCGGCCACGAGGTCATGGCTGACGCCGCTGGCCGCCATGCGGATGCCGTTGGCGACGGCGGTCGAACAGGAGCGCCCGTGCCCGACAACCGCGCCACCTCGCACTCCCAGCAAAGGCGCCCCCCCCACTTCGGCGTAATCGGCGATCTGCTTCACGCGGCGGAAGACCGGCTTCATCAGGGCCGCTCCCAGTTGGGCCCGGTAGGAGGGCATCGTCTCCCTGCGGATCGTGCTGATCAGAAATTCGGCGGCTCCCTCCGAACTCTTCAGGATCACGTTGCCCACGAACCCGTCGCAGACGACGACGTCGGCCTTCCCTGTATACAGGTCGTTCCCTTCGATATTGCCGATATAGTTGATCGGCATGAGCTTGAGGATGCTGGAGACGCTCTTGGTGAGCGCGTTCCCCTTGCCCTCCTCCTCACCGATGCTGACGAGCCCGACGGTCGGGTTCGGCTTGCCCATCACCTTGGAGGCGTAAGCGGAGCCCATCAGGGCAAACTCCAGCAGGTTGTGCTCGTCGCAGTCGGTATTGGCCCCGGCATCGAGGAGGAGGAAATGGCCGGTCGCATTGGGGAGGATCGTCGCGATGGCGGGGCGGTCCACCCCTTCGATGACCCCCAGGTACTTGATGGCCGCCGCCATGCACGCGCCGCTGTTGCCGGCGCTGAAGAATGCCTGCGCTTCCCCGTCCGCCACCAGCTTCGCCGAGAGGGCCAGGGAGGTGTTGCTCTTGCTCTGGCGGAGGATGTTCCGGGGCGATTCGCACATCCCGAACACTTCGGAAGTGTGGCGGATCTGAACGTTGGAGGGGAGGCCGCCGGAAGACGGGGCGGATTTCCGCTTGGAATCGGCGATCCGGCGGAGGGACGTTTCATCCCCTACCAGGATGATCTTTACATCAGAGAGGGTATGAGCGGCTTCCAGCGCGCCGGTAACGATGGCGTCCGGCGCGTGGTCGCCCCCCATGGCATCGACCGCAAGGGTGGCTCCCATGCTTTCTCCTGTTGCGGTCGGGGCAGGGACAAGGGCCTTCTGCGCCGACTCGCGAATGGCGATAGGGGCAGCCATCCCTATCCGGCTCCCGCGCGCTCCTTCACCTCGATCACTTTACGGCCCTGGTAGAAGCCGCAGGCGGTACAGACATGATGGGGCAGCTTGGCGGCATGGCAGCGCGGGCAGGCGCCGATATTGGGAGCGCACAGCTTCCAGTTCTGGTGGCGGCGCTGGGCGCGGTGCCACTTCGACTGCTTGCGTTTGGGTAACGGCATGAAAACAATCCTTTCCTATTACATCCCCCGCCGGATCCGGCAGCTCAGGGAGCGAATCATCTCTAAAGAGGGTACCCTTCTACTTTAAACCATCCCACGGGCGAGTGTCAAAGCCGCGTTGGGTCGTTGGGAAGTGCCCTCTCCTCTTCAGGTGTGCAAGGGGCGTACTGGCCTGGAGCATGGATAGAAGTACGGATATTTAAGAGCGACTCCCTAACTCCCCAATTCCCCAACGCTCATCCGCTCCCGTTGTTGTACAGCTCCGCGAGGCGGGCCAGCCGGGAATCGCCGGCGGCGGGCGCACACTCGCAGTTGCTCTCGTTGAAGTTGATGCCGCACTGCTGGCACAGGCCCTTGCAATCTTCCGCGCAGAGCGGGTACTCCGGTTTGTTGAGGAGAAGCTGCTGCCGGATGAATTCATCCAGGATCAGGTCCTGTTCCTTGAAGAAGTCCTTCACGCTCTGGTCGCCTTCTTCTTCGTTCGGGTTGGCGGCCACGCGCAGGTTTTCTATCGTGAATTCCTCTTCCACTTCGGCGTGGATCGGGACGATCACTTCCTCCAGGCAGCGAACGCACTCCTCTCGCACCGCCGCTTCCAATTCGCCCCGGATGATGAGCATGTTGGAAGTGCGGTGGAACTGGAGGTATCCCATCACGGGAGAGGCGTAGTCCAGATCCGGCAAGGAAGGGAGGGTCTCCTGTACGGGATAGTTAAAGTTCATCCCCGGCGTGCGGAGCAGCTCGGAGATATCGAGTTTCATCATGGGATTCCCCCGTTTCTGTCACAGGGAGGCGTGAACCGGCTGAGGATGCTGCGGAAAACGGTCCCGTCCGCATGCTTCTTCGTCAGAGTCTTCTCCCCGATCCGGCCGAAACCGGTTCCGGGATGATTCCGGGACCTTCCGAAAGGCGAACAACAAATTGTACCGGTGGAGCGCGTTCCCTGCAAAGCGGCGTGCCCTCGACCGGATGGACGCGCGGATCGCCGTTAGGCGGCTCCCCTTCAACGCGTGGGTCGCCGTTGAGCGACCCCGCTTCACATGGCAGCCAGGGCTACCGCATCTCCCGCTCCAGCTTCTCCCGGCCTTTCTGGATGGTGGTCATCGCGCGGGCGACCTCGTTTTCCAGCCGCGCCAGCACGTCGAGGGCGTACTCGTCCGCGCCGCGCCGCATCTCGGTCGCGCTTTGCTCCGCCTGCGCCACGACCTCTTTCGCCTGGGTGGTCGCCAGCCGCGCGATCTCGTGGGAGTCTTTCAACCGCTCCGCTTCGTTTTTCGCTTCGGTCAGGATCCGCTCGGATTCTTTCTTCGCGCGTTCCAGGAGCTGTTCGGCTTCCATGCGCGCGTCCTCCACGATCCGCTGGGTATCTTTGGTGAGCCGCGTGGCCTTGCGAACGTCGTCCGGCAGGGACGCTTTGATCTTGTTCGTCAGGATGTAGAACTCTTCGAGATCGATCCCCCACGCTTTATTGAAGAAATGGCGGCTCCCCTCCACCAGGTCCTCCAGTCGGTCGATGAGTTTCGGTACGTCGATGGCCGCGCCATCCCCGGTCAGCACGCTTCCCGGTCTCATGGGTCCTCCCCCTTAAACTTCTATAGAATGAGGCACAAGGATGAAGCAGAAGGGTCGGGCGACTTCCGCTCAGAGGGGTGGCCTCTCCTCCTTGCAACGTATAACGTATTGTGACTCCAATATTTGAATCAACAGAGTGATTCGGAATTATTCTCATCTACTCGATCTTGTCCAGCAGCCGCCGCTCGACGGTGGGCGGAACGAGCCCGGTGATAGGTCCCCCCAGGCTCGCCACGTTTTTGATGAGGCTGGAGCTTAAGAACAGGTGCTCCGGGCGGGCCATAAGGAAGAAGGTCTCGATGTCCGGCGCCATGTGCGAGTTCATCAAAGCCTGCTGGAACTCGTACTCGAAATCGGAGACGGCGCGGAGGCCCTTCACGATCACCAGCGCGCCATGACTCCGGGCGAACTCGACCAGGAGCCCGTCCAGGATGTCCACCTCCACGTTCGGGAACGGCCCGCACACCTCATGTAATATTTCACATCGCTCCGAGAGCGTAAACATGGGATTTTTGGAAGGGTTGGCCCCCACCGCAACGATCACCCGCTGGAACGAGCCGGCGGCCCGCTCGATGATGTCCAGATGGCCCGAAGTGACCGGGTCGAAGCTGCCCGGTACCACCGCCGCGATGGGACCTTTCCCGTCCATCCGTCATTCTCCTTTAAAAGAACCGCCTAATCTTCCAGGGAATTCTCCTGCCAGATGGAGAGTTGGAGGCCGGTCTCCTCCTCTTGCCTTTTCCAGTCTTTCCGCAACGCATCCAGACTGACTGGAGCGGTTTCCTCGAATCGCAGCCCCTCCGGGGTGACCGTACCCAGATAAAAGAAGATCTGCTCGAAGCCGGACAGCAGGTAGAGCTTATTGCGGTTCTTCAAAATGCGGCGGCAATATTCCTGCTCCCGGAGCGGCTCCAGCAAAGCAAAAGAACCAAACGCCAGCCACAACAGATAGCCGTTGCTCCCGTTGTAATCCATAGAGCCTTCATTCCAGCTCAGGAGACGATCTCCCAACTCGTATACGTTATGGTAGACCCGTTCGACGGGAGGCCGACGATACAGCGTTTGATCCGGGTCCGCCCCCCTGGAGAGGAGGTGGTCTTCAAAATGGGTGTATTCTACGACCGTCAGGGAGAGGATCAGATCCCGAAGCGACGGCTCATCAAAAGAAGCAAAATCCTTCCCGTAAAGGAAGAACGTTTCCGGGGCATCCCCCAGATCCAGAAACAGAACCTCCCATCCCTCCGCCGGCTCCAGCGCTTCCAGGCCCTCGTGAGCCCATGCCGATACGGTATCGTATGGGAGTCGATGGATATGATCTTCCACCCGATCCCAGAACTTCGGGTCGTCGAATTCTTCCGGGTACTCGCGTGCGAAGGCCACCGTTTGCCGGATGCCTTCTTCCATCGAAGGCATGCTTCGGGTGAGCGCCTGCACGCCTCCGAACATCAACTTCCATTCCGGCAATCCTGACGCCCCCATGCGCCCTCCTCAAGTTCGGGTCAATTCGAGCCCATCCGCGCCAGGAAAGCGAACCGCTCCTGAACCGCCTGCTTCAACAGCGCGTGCTCCGGCCTTTCAAACTCCGGGTCCGCCTGAATGAACGCGAACGCCTCCTCGCGGGCCTGCTCCAGCAGCTCCACATCCCGCACCACGTCGGCGATGTGGAACGAGGGGAGGCCGTGCTGCCGGGTGCCGTAGAACTCGCCGGGGCCGCGCAGGTTCAGGTCCTCCTCGGCGATGCGGAAGCCGTCGGTCGTCTCGGTCATCACCTCCATTCGCCGCTTCCCCTCCTCGGTCTTCGGATCGGAGAGCAGAATGCAGAACGATTGGTGCTCCCCCCGGCCCACCCGGCCCCGGAGTTGGTGGAGCTGCGCCAGCCCGAACCGCTCCGCGTCCTCGATGATCATGACCGTCGCGTTCGGCACGTCCACTCCAACCTCGATGACGGTGGTGCTGACGAGGAGGTTCAATAGCCCCTGCCGGAACTGCGCCATGACGGCATCCTTATCCGCCGGGCGCATCCCGCCGTGGAGGAGTCCCACGTTGAATTCCGGGAAGATATGGGTCTCCAACTCCTCCGAAAGGTCGGTGGCGGCCTGCACCTGTAGCTTCTCCGACTCCTCGATCAGCGGGCAAACGACGTACGCCTGCCGCCCCTGCCGCATCAGGTCCCGCGCGACCTCGTACACCTTGCGGCGGTCCGGTCCTTTCTTCCAGTGGGTCTTCACCGGCTTGCGTCCGGGGGGCAGCTCGTCGATGATGGAGATGTCGAGGTCGCCGTAAAGCGTGAGGGCGAGGGTGCGGGGGATCGGCGTGGCGGTCATGACGAGGACGTGCGGGTTGACTCCCTTCTCGCGGAGGACCGCCCGCTGCTCCACCCCGAACCGGTGCTGCTCGTCCACCACCACGAGACCGAGGTTCTTAAACGCGACTCCCTCCTGAAGCAGTGCATGGGTCCCCACCACCACGGGCAGCGCGCCGTTTGCCGTGCCCTCGTAGATCCGAGCCTTCTCGCTGTTGGAGAGGCTCCCGGTCAGCAGAGTCGGTTCGAGTCCGGCAGGCTTCAACAGCGGATAGAGGGTGCGGAAGTGCTGCTCGGCGAGGATTTCCGTCGGGGCCATGAGCGCGGCCTGATAGCCGTGTCCCACCGCCGCCGCCATCGCGGATGCCGCCACCGCCGTCTTCCCCGAACCGACGTCCCCCTGCACGAGCCGGTTCATCGCGTGACCGCTTTCCAGGTCCTTCAGGATCTGCGCGAGCGCTCGCTGCTGCCCGCCCGTCAACGGCCAGGGGAGCGTCCGGGTGAACGCCTCCGCGTACTCCTTGGCGCGGAGCATCGCGGGTCCCGGCAGGGAGGTCTCCACCCGGTGCCGCTGCGCGAGGGCAAGCTGGAGCAGGAACAGCTCCTCGAAGATGAGCCGCCGTCTGGCGGCCTGGAGCGTCACGTCGTCCGGCGGGAAGTGGATCGATTCCAGCGCCACCCGAAGGTCCACCAGGTCGAGCCGGTCCCGCAGGGCTTCGGGGAGGCATTCCGGCACGAGTCCCGCACAGCTCTGTACAGCTTCCTCCGCAATCCGACGCAGGAGGTTCTGGGCGAGCCCTTCGGTGAGGGGGTACACCGGAAGGATCTTCTCCGCGTCCGCTTCGGTCTCCACGACCTCCCATTCGGGGGCGGTGAACTGAAGGCTGAACCGGTCGCGGGTGGGTGTGCCGTACACCGCGAGGGTCTGCCCGGCCAGCTTCTCGAACTGGCTCTGGAGCGAGAACCGGGCGTTGAAGAAGACGAGGCTCGCACGCCCGGAATCGTCGGAGACGGCGACTTTCGTGAGGGTCTTTCCCGTACGGGTGCGAAGGCTCTCCGCCCCATGGACCCGCACCACCACCAGCACCGGCTCGCCGTGCACCGTCATCGAGAGCGGGCGGGCGCGGCTGCGGTCCTGGTATGCGCGGGGGAAGTAGAAGAGGAGGTCCTGGAGCGTGCGGACTCCGACCTTCTCCAGCAGGCGCGCGTACCGGGGGCCGACGCCTTTGAGGTACTGGACGCTCGTGCCGAGGTCGAGCGGGGAAGAGATGCTGGCGGGTTTGCGGGTGAGAGTCACGGTGTTGGGAAAATGGGAAAATGGGAAAATGGGGAGTTGGGGAGTCAGGGAGTTGGGGGGTTCAGAAATGAGGAAGCCAACGAAAACCCCTCCTACCGGTCCTTCATTATATCGGAATTCGAGACCGGGAGGGAGAGGCGGATGAGAGTCGTTGGTGAGTTGGTGAGTTGGTGAGTTGGTGGAGTCGCTCCTAAACGCCCGGACCTTCACAAACCGCCATTCTAGCATACCCATCTCAAACAAATGAACTGGAACATTGATTTTTAGGATGTTTTTGATGCCAGTTTATGAGAAGGATACTAAAAGGATGACCATTCTTATCAACGAAGGAAGGTAATTGAAGGCTCTCGCTTGAATCGTCGAGTCCGGATCGTGGAGGATATGCTATATAGCGTTGTTAAAGAACCGCCATTTCATTCCGAGAGTCACCGTCCGTGGGCACGACGGTCACGTCCGCGGCGGACAAAGAAGCAGTCGGATCCGAACCGCCGTGCCTTCGCCGACCTTGCTCTCAATGGTCATCCGGCCCCCGTGGGCCTCGGTGATGCTCCGGCAGATCGCCAGACCCAGACCGGTGCCGCCCGTGCCGGCGGATCGAGCCGCATCGACCCGGTAGAACCGCTCGCCGAGGTGCGGCAGGTGCTCCGGCGCGATGCCTTCGCCGGTATCCGTCACCGTGACGGTAACGCTCATCGCATCGACCACCGCGGACACCGTGACCGTCCCCTCGGGCGGCGTGTGCCGGACCGCATTCTCCAGCAGGTTGGTGAACAGCCGGGTCAGCTCCGAGCCGCTGCCCGGCACCATGAGCGCCGGGTCAAGGGACTCCAGCCGGATGCACAGCCGATCCGGCCGCGACACGGCCTCCGCGGCCTCCTCCAGCGCCTCGAGCAGACACACCG
>JAHWJO010000546.1 GCA_019348365.1 Armatimonadota bacterium
GACGATAAGCCCTACGATAACCGCAACCCAGGCCAGATTTCGAATATATTTCAATGGGTGCCTCCCTATCCATGGTCCAGGCGTAGTAAGCGTTACGGATTCTATTTAGAGGTGACGGTGTAGATGCTAAAGTGACGCTAAGGTGAAAAGTGTCAAAACGGGACGGGATCGGATGAACCGCTCCGACTTCTTTTACCCGATTACGCCCGTCTCCATCCCTTCTCGATCGTTTAAGGCATGGGATGCAGGATGTTCGATTCCGCCGGGGGGTTCCCTACGAATACAGGCGCAGGCAGATTCGCCCGCGCCCATCCTGTATCTTCTATAAAATCGCGCGCTATCCTTGAATACGGCGGGTCCGGTAGGGAATCCAGCCGGATTTCCATTCCTTTATTATACACCTTCCGGTTATATTATACCCTCCGGCTCCATTCAGTGGCAACGATCTCTTCCCTCGCCTCTGTTTGCATGACTCCGGGGATCCGTTAGGGGTTGCATCCGCCCGTTACACCATGAGAGGCATCAGGCGGGGCATCTTAGCCGAACCGCTCCATGAGACGATCCCAGTAGGTCCAGCCGTCCGCGAATTTACCTTCTGATACGCGATAGATCGTTACGCCCGGCACCGTGGCTCTCAGGTGAGTCGGGGCGATACCGGAGAATTCGCCTTTTTGAGTGCCACTGATGATCCAGTGGTTGACGACTTTATCCCCCTCGGCGATGAGGTCTTCGATGGACAGAACGAAATCCGGGAAGGCAGCGCGGATCTCAGCCACGAACCGCCTGTAATCGTCCGGGCCTTTGATCCCCTCCGGGAAGCCCGGGTTGTGTTCGATGTAGTCGGGGGTGATCAACTCGTCCACCGCCGTCATCTCCCCCCGATTCCATACCTCCTCCACCATCCGGCGCACCATCTCTTTGGCGTTATCCATCGATTTATTCTCCTCCGGCTCCTCCGGGACGAACCGGGTCGCCACCGCACCTGCTCACCTTCTTACTATACCCATAACCTCAGGATTATTGGGATCATCCGTGAATCTCCTCCGTTTTCGCGGGGGCTCACGGGTGTCAGATGACGATGATCCTGGGTAGAGGGTTATTGTCACCCTTAAATTCGGACGGCGTACGTATCCGGGTGAGCGGCGGTGTTACCGTAGAATCTGAACCCGAGGGGTCTGAACCCAACCTTGCAGGAGGGTTTCGGGAAGAGTAGCGAAATGGGAGCGTTCCGGCGCAGTAGGGGAGAGGCAGGGTTCTGAATCGGGACCGTCGGGCTGGCGCGGAGGGAACAGACATTCTCTCACGAGACGGGGCCGCCCCAACCGATAATGGGTACGGCTCTCTCGCTTGCGTGGTAGAGCAACGCGCCGAACCTTTTGCATTCCGCCGATTCTCCGGATCCTTAACGGCCCGGCGGTGTCCCAGGAATCGGCGCATGGGAGTGGACCGTGCAAGCCCGTCGATCCTGACTGTGCCGGAGGAGATCAATGAAGTTTCACCCATCCCTACATCCGTTCTCACTGCCGGGCATGATTCTCGCGCCGGTGGCGGTCGCCGGTTCCGCGCTGGTACTCGGCTCGATGGCCCTGGCGGGGCCGCAGTCCAACCCGAAGAGGCCCGCCGCCAAGACTCCCGCGCGCGGCGCTTCACGCCCGGCAGCCCCCCCGAAAGCCGCCGTTCCGCTTCCCACCGGCCTGCCTCTACTGGGGGTAGACCTCGCGCCGGACCCGTTCACCCCGTCCGTCAAGGTGTCCCTCCGCAACCGGGGCGCGCAGCCCGTCACCAGCCGGATCGCCCTGTCCAACCCGGATAACTTCCTGGGAGCGGCGCGAAGCGTCCAGACCGTGACCGTCCCTCCCGGCCAGGAGACTCAGGCGCGGTTCGCCCTCCCCGGCGCGGCGATGGCCCCCGACAGCCGGTACGCCTTCACCGCCGACGTGGAGACCCCGAGCGCCAAAATCACCGCATCCCGTCTCCTCAGCTTCTTCCGGATCGAGCGGGCATGGAAAGCGCCCGCGCTCGACGGCACGATGGAGAACTGGCTCAACTCTTCCATGATCATCGTCAACGTGCCGGGCCGCCCCGCCGGAGGGACCGGCTGGAAGGGCCGCGCCGACATGACCGCCACCGCCCGGTTCCTGTGGGATTCCAATCACCTGTACGTGATGTCCCGCCGCACCGATGACGTGGTGCATCTCGCGCCCTCCCCGACGGACCCGAACGGCGACCGCGTGCGGATCGCCCTCTCCCCGACCGGCTCCCACTTCCCGGATGCGCCCTGGGTGACGGTGGACCTCGTGCCGCAGGCGACGGGAGTGGCCGCCGTGCGGAATGCCGCGCCGTCGCTCAAACTCGCGCCGGGGGTGATCCCCGGAGTTCAGGCTTCCGCCACGGAACAGAACGGGGTCTCCGTCCTCGTCGCCGCCATTCCATGGAAAGATCTCGGCATAACTCAGGGGGCAAAGACGAAGCGCCTGGGCCTCACCTTCCGCGCACTCGACGATGACGGCCAGGGATCGAAAAGCTGGCTGGAATGGGGCGGCGGCGCGAGCACCCCCGCCGATCCGGTCGCTTTCTCAGACGTATCCCTCGGCGATTAGGTTCAGCCTCTGAGTCATGAGTCTTTGAGTCGTGAGTCTGTCAGTCGACTACACCCGGCCCCTCTCCCTGAATAGGAAGAGGGGCTACTTTTGTATGGCACTCTCTTCGGCCTAGTCTGTGCCCTGACCGAAAATGAGCATACGACCCAATTACCCAACGACCCGACTGGTAGACTCTCTCCCAACAGGTGTGTTACAATCCCGGTGAAATCCCCGTTATTCCGGGTGGCTTTCCCGATTTTAAATGATGGAATGAGATTGGATCGATCCCAAGAAATAGTAGAATCGGTAGAAACCGTTCTGCCTTCTTCCGCCCGTGTTCAGGAGAGATCATGCGTATCGCCGAGAACATCACCGATTTGATGGGGAACACCCCGCTGGTTCGCTTCAACCGCATCACCGAAGGCTGCGTCGCCACCGTCCTCGGTAAACTGGAGTCTTACAACCCCGCCGGAAGCGTCAAGGACCGCATCGGCGTGAATATGATCCGCGCGGCGGAAAAGGAAGGCGTTCTCAAGCCGGATACCATCATCCTGGAGCCGACCAGCGGCAACACCGGGATCGCTTTGGCGTTCGTGGCGGCGGCCAAAGGCTACCAGTGCGTGCTCATCATGCCGGAGAGCATGAGCATGGAGCGCCGCAACCTTCTCAAAGCCTACGGCGCGGAGCTCGTCCTCA
>JAHWJO010000547.1 GCA_019348365.1 Armatimonadota bacterium
CCAGTTTAGCCTCGGAAGGGAGTTCCTTCAAAACTTTAGTGGTGATATACTAGGGTTCCAGCCGGAATACGCCCGGTTCGTCAACCTCTCCCGCTTCGACCGGGATTACGAATAAACTTCCCGTCGCTTTGTCCGGAGGGTATAACACCGGTTATACTGAATATATGAAGACGGCCATTTCTATTCCCGATGAGCTTTTTCGGTCTGCCGAGGAGTACGCCGAGCGTGAAGGACTTTCTCGTAGCGAACTCTACACGACCGCCCTGCGGCTTTTTCTTGAGGCCCACCGACGAGAAGCCGTCACCGAGAGACTGAACGCCATCTATGGTGAGGAGCCGAGCGCCCTGGATCCCGCGCTGGCCCGACTTCAGGCCCGATCTTTGCCCGATGAGTCGTGGGAATGAGGCGGGGAGAGATCTGGTGGGCCGATCTGCCCTCCCCGTCTGCTTCCGAGCCCGGCTACCGGCGGCCCGTGCTGATCGTCTCTTCCGATGATTTCAACCGGAGCCGAATTCAGACGGTCATCGCCGTGGCATTGACGACGAACCTCGCCCTGGCCGATGCGCCGGGGAATGTTCGGTTGGCACCCGACGAGTCGGGATTGGCGCGAGAGTCGGTCGCGAACGTCTCCCAAGTTCTCACACTGAACAAGACGGATTTAACGGATCAAGCCGGGAAAATCAGTGAACGTCTGATGGTTCAGGTGGAGGACGGGCTTCGGCTGGCGTTGGAACTGTGAACTAGCGTTGGAACTGTGAATCGGAGTACGCCTGGTTGTGAACCTCTCCCGCTTCGACCGGGATGACGACCAATTCGACTGGAAAGGTTCAAAATAGTTTAATGAAATCGCTCCTCCTCGCCCTGCCGGGCCTCCTGTGCGTCGCCGCCGCGATGTCGAGCGACCCGGAGCCCGCCCCGCCGCCCCACCGGTTTGAAGCGGAGATCCGCGACTACGAGCGCTCCGACCGGGAGGCTCCTCCCCCGAAAGGGGCAGTGCTCTTCATCGGCAGCTCCTCCATCCGGCTCTGGAAGGACCTGGAGAACGACTTCCCCCGAACGCCGGTGATCAATCGCGGGTTCGGCGGCTCCGAGATCGCGGATTCGATCCATTTCGCCGACCGAATCCTCTTCCCCTACGCCCCCCGCATGATCGTCCTGTACGCGGGCGACAATGACCTCGCCAATGGGAAGACGCCGGAACGGGTCTCCGACGACTACAAACGTTTTGTCCGCACGGTGCGGGAGCGCCTCCCGAAGGCGCGGATCGCCTTCATCGCCATCAAGCCGAGCCCATCCCGCTGGCACCTGGTGGACCGGGTCCGCGCCGCGAACGAGAAGATCCGGCACTACGCGGCGCGGGACAAGCGGCTGGACTACATCGACGTGTTCTCCCCCATGCAGGACCCCGAGGGGCAGCCCCGCCCGGAGCTGTTCGTGGAGGACCGGCTGCACATGACCCGGCAGGGATATGAGGTGTGGAGAATCATGGTCGCCCCGTTCCTCAGGGAGGATGAGGAGCAGGGGAGCTGATCCTCTCCGAGGAGAGACGGAGTTGGCCGGATGGGCGATCTCACGAATCCGAAGCTGATCTACGCGAAAGGGTTCCTGTTCCTGCTGGCGGGCATCCTCGCCGCCGTGGCGCTGATTCTGGAGCATCCGACGGTCAGGGTCGCGCTGCTCCTCGGCCTTGCGGTCTGGTGCTTCGCCCGGTTCTACTATTTCGCGTTCTACGTCATCGAGCATTACGTGGACCCCGGCTACCGCTTCGCCGGCCTGGGATCGTTCGCTCTCTACCTGCTGCGGCGATCCCCTCCGCCGGTGGAAGAGGAGGGGGCGCATCCGAGCGGGCATCAGAGGATGAGATGACTGAGAGCAACAAGTACAATCCCGTTCCGCATCGCATTTCCGTTCGTTGTCCCGACTGCCGTGCCGAGTCGGCATTTGAATTTGAGCAGGGAGTATATCCCGCGAGCGCTGACGCTTATGCTCCATCGACGGATTCTGTTGACTCTTTCTCTGAAAGAGACCTTCAGGAGTACCGCGTTTCTGATAATAAAGTGTTACCCCGCGATCATTTCCGGAGGAAGGGGAATATCACCTGTTCTGAATGCGGTAAGGTTGGAAGGCATCATCTCATCTGGCCCGATGATGCCTTCTATCAATGTGACGTTCGGGGGCATACGCTCTGGGCTTGGACCCGTCGTCATGTGACCGTGTTGAAAGCCTACATCGAATCCAGGGAACGAGAGGTGGACGCTCACCTCCCTTACGGATTCTCTAACTTCATCCTCCATGTTCCTAAATTCTTTCTCCTCGCCAAAAACCGAGAATTGGCGGTGAAGAAACTTAGCAATCTCTTACTTAAAGGAATAAAGTGACTGGAGCCGGTTCAATAGGTGGTAGAAAACTCCCGGCTTTCCATGCTAGCCCTGATAAGCGCGTTCCGGGATGCCCGCCGTTGCGCGGGAAACTCGCTCGGGCGCAGGAAGAGTGACACACTTCATCGAAAGGAGCGTGACGCCCACCACGGCCCAGATAATCCCGACGACGGCGAAGTGAAGCTCCGAGACCCAGTACGGCGGCAGGATCGCTTCAAACGGCATGATCGCCATGGCGGCGGGAAACGTCAGCCAGCCGAACAGCAGTACGGTCAGGGAGGTCCACCGTGGCACCGTCCCGGCGCGCAGGAGGCCGTTCCCCGTAAAGATGGCGCTCAGGAACAGGGTTATGATCCCGATTTTGCCGGCGATACCGAGGGGCCCGTGGGACTCCTCCGGCCCCACCGGGAAGAAGGCGTAACGGACTCCCGCCAGCCCCGCCGCCGCCGCCACCCCCGCGAACGCCGCTCCCGCGTAACCCCAGCCTCGTTGCCGCCCCTTCAGCGTGCGGCTCAGGATCAGGAGAGAAGCGGACAGCATCAGATAAGCCCCGAAGAAGGCGAGCAGATCAAGTCTACCGGGAGCCGTCTCCGGCGCCTCGAACAGATTGCGGCCCGTAGACAGGCCGTATCCCACATGAAGCAAATAGTGCAGCACCCACAACGATCCGCCCGCCAGTGCAGCGGCTCCCCCCCATCGCTTATAGATTGCGGTCATGAGCTCTATCCTCCCCATCGGCTCATCATTGTCGTCTCTTCCTCTGCGGCGGAAGGTCCATGAGGGTCGTCTCTCCCGCTGATTTCGTTTCCCTCCCTCTTCTACGCCTCCGGCAAGGCGGTTCTAGAGCGTATCCGACAATTATGAGCCTAACCAAAGGATTATACTCGCCAAAGT
>JAHWJO010000108.1 GCA_019348365.1 Armatimonadota bacterium
TGACAAGAAAAATGGGCTCGGGATCATAAATGCCTGAACTTCTGCGTAAGTCCTGAAGCGTAAAGCATCCGGAAAGAGTAAAGCGCGATGGCCACACCTTTCTCCCCTGCCGACCCATGCCCAACACCCAACGCCCGATGCCCAACACCCCATGCCCGATACTCTTCATTTCGGTGGCTGATCCTCGCCGACGACCTGACCGGGGCCGCCGATACCGCCGCCGGGTTTCGCGCCCAGGGGTACCGCACCCGGCTTCAGCTCTCCCCGAAGCCTTCGGGCGGCGAGTGGCGCGCCGTTTCGCTGGACCTGAACGTGCGGGAGGAAGAGGAGGGATCGGAGCGGGTGCGGGAGCGGGTCCGTGAGGCGCTCGCCAACGCGGAGGGTCGGCGGGTGTACCTGAAGATCGACTCGACCCTGCGCGGGCCGGTGCGAACGATGCTGGAGGCGGTTCTCCCTCACCCCGGCCTCCCCCAGGGCCCGGCCCTCTGCCCTTCGGGCATTCACCCGCCCCTCTCCCAGAGGGAGAGGGACCAACCGTACCAGTCTTCTCAACGGACCCCTCTCCCCTCGGGAGAGGGGGTAGGGGGTGAGGGAACTCACGCCCTCGTCTGCCCCGCGTTCCCGGCGCAGGGGCGCATCACGCGGGGAGGGGTGCAGTACGCTCACGGGATTCCGGTGGAAGCCATGGGGCCGGACGGAAAACCCATGTCCCGCTTAACGGATCTCTTTCGGATGGCCGGCCGTGAATGTGGAATCGTGGACCTGAAGACCTTCGGCGAGGCGGCTTCGGCAGGTTCGCTTGCGAAAATGCCGGATCTGATGATCGCGGATGCGGAATCGGACGCCGACCTGGATCGGTGGGCGGAAATTGCGGCGGAGATACCGGGGCTCCTCTGCGTCGGGTCGGGAGGATTTGCGGCGGCGCTCGCCCGACATCAGCCCGCGCAGGATCCGGTCCCGGTGTTGAATAAAATCTCGCGAGTTTCTGTGGTGGCGGGGAGCGCGCATCCGAAGAATCGTGCTCAGATGAGACTCTGGAATAAGTGGAGTAAATCTTTACCTAACCCTCCTGTGATGAGCTTTCTTGCTGCTCGAACGAAACAGTCCAATCTTGATCTCCAAATTGCATACGATCTCGCCAACCTGGCCTCGCCCTACATGCACAAGTCGAGGGGCAGGCGCACCGGCTGGATTCTCACCGGCGGCGCCACCGCGCGGGCGTTCCTGGAGGTGGCGGAGGTCTCTATCCTGGAGGTCGGAGGAGAGATCGTACCCGGTATCCCGTGGCTCATCGCGCGAGACGGTCGGATCGCCCGGTGTCCGGTGGCGACGAAAGCCGGGGCGTTCGGGGAGGCAGACGCTCTGGTGAGAATTTCGGAATTTCTGTTGGAGGCCGTCGGGGGAACGTCATGACCCAACTTCCCCCTCCGATGCTCCCTCCCTGCTCGACGCTTGCTCCTCCCTCTCTGAGGACTCAACGGGGTGGGGCGGAAACTCCGGCAGCATCTCCGCCTCCCGCCGATCCTGGATCTCTTCAAGCGACGGCGCGCCGGGGAGACGTACCAGCAGCCAGGCCGCTCCACCGAGGATCAGGAGCGCGGGCAGCCCGCCTTCCGGCCCGAATGCCCCGCCCGTCCACCAGAACGGCCCCTGCACGCGCGCATCCAGCAGGGAGGGAACCGGAAGGTCGGCCTCCGTCACACCGCTGATCCGGAATCCGTAAACGATGCCCTGCGCCGCATTCCATGCGAAGTGCAGCCCCCACGCGGCCCACAGGCTCCCCCAGCGCAGGCGCACCGCCGCCATCACGCACCCGGCCAGAAAAACGCCCAGGAACGGCAGCAATCCCGCCCCCGGATTGAAGAGGTGAACGAAGGCGAATACCAGGCTCGTGACGAGGAGCGCCGGGAGGGGGCGGAACGCGCGGGAGAGGAGCGCGAGCGGGTAGCCCCGGAAGAACAGCTCCTCCAGCAGCGCCACGACGACCAGGATGATCAGGATCTCCGCCGGAATCTCCGGTCGAGCGAGGGGCCGGAACCGCACCGCCCCCGTCACCCCCAGCACGAGCGTCACGAGAGAAAAGAGGACGAACCCGAACAGCAGCCCCAGCGCGAGATCCACCGGCGCTCGGGGCCAGATCGGGAGGCCGACCTCGCCCCAGGGACGACGGCTGACGTGGACCTGGAACATCCACGTAATGACCAGAAACGTGAGGATGCCGGTCCACGGAAATCCCCCGAAAAAGCCGAGGAACAGCCCGACGACCCCCAGGACGACGTAAAGGAAGGTGAGCAGGATCGCCCGGCCCGGCTCGGGGATGGGGGGCCGCCTCAAGCCGCGCCCTTCGCGGGGACGTAGCTCCGGAGGATCTCCAGCCCGCCGGATGCGGCGACCTCGTACCGGCCCAGCGCGCAGGGGATCAGCATCGATTCCCCTTTGCGGATCGGGACCGCCGCGTTGCCGCCGCTCCGGACCTCCCCTTGCCCCTGGAAACACGAGAGGATGTGGAAGCTCTCCCCCTTCGTGTCCGAAGCGAGGCGGCCCGAGACCTCCAGCTTCTCCGCGACGAAGTAGGGGCTGCGGACCAGCTCCCAGACCCTCGCGCCGTCTTCGTGGACGAGCCGGGGTTCGGCCCGCGCGTCGTCCGTCGCGTTGTAATCGATCACGTCGAGCGACTTTTCGACGTGCAGCTCGCGGGGCTGGCCGCTCACGTCCACGCGGTTCCAGTCGTAAAAGCGATAGGTCACGTCGGAGTTCTGCTGCACCTCGCAGATGATGTTGCCCGCGCCGATGGCGTGGACTCGCCCCGCCGGGGTGTAGTAGCACTCGCCCGCGCGGACCTCGATCTCGTTCAGGCACGCTTCCACCCGTCCCTCCTCGATGGCCCGCTTCAGCGACTCCCGCGTGACGCCGGGCTGAAGGCCGGAGATGATCTTCGCGCCGGGCTCAGCGTGGATGATGTACCACATCTCGGTCTTGCCCAGTTCCCCGCTTTCGTGCTTGTCGGCCTACTCGTCATCGGGATGGACCTGCACGGAGAGCACTTCCTGGGCATCGAGGAACTTGACGAGGAGCGGGACCTGCCCCCGGCCCAGCTCCAAACCGTGCCGCCCGACCAGCTCCTCCCCGAACTCTTCCCTCAACTCGCGGATCGAGCGGCCTTCGTACAGCCCGTTCGCCACCACGCTCGCCTCAGAGCGGTGGTCCACCACCTCCCACGACTCCCCGATGGGCTCGTCCCCCGGCGGCAGCGGCTTATCCAGAACCCGCTCCAGGTTCCGGCCCCCCCAGATGCGCTCCTTGAACACGTCTTTGAATTTGAGCGGATACCGTTCCATCGACATTGATCCCTCCTCTCGATTGGTCTTCACCGCAGAGACGCGGAGACGCAGAGAACCCCTTTTGGAACCACAGATGAACACGGATGAACACCGATAAAGCTACTGGTAAAGCTACTGGAACCGCAGATGAACGCAGATACACGCGGATGACCCCCTTTCACCTTGTCACCTCTTCAGGGGTTGGGGGTTCTCTGCGTCTCCGCGCCTCTGCGGTTATCCAAGGTCAAAAGGTTCGGGGCGGGTGGCGGAAGCGCGCACCTCGAAGCCGCTGGAGATGCCTCGTGGCTCGCCCCAGACCGGCAGGACTTCCTCCACTCGCGCGGCGCCCGGCCCGCGATGGAGGCAGGAAAGCCAGTCGCGAAGGGCGCTCTCTTCGCCTTCGGCGTACGTTTCCACGCTGCCGCCCAGGAGGTTCCGCACCCATCCGCCCAAGCCCCGGCGCTCGGCCTCCCGCCGGGTGAACGCCCGGAACCCGACCCCCTGAACGTCGCCCCGTATCTGGACGTGTAAGCTGCGCTGCATCGTTACCCCCTTGCGGAGCGGGAGAGGCGTTCCACTCCGGTTCGCATCTGCGCCGGGAATCGAGATGAAAAGTTCAACAGATGCCCGGATATCGCGTGAAGGAAGATTCCGGCGACCGACCAAGGGGCATTCTCCCCGTCCCGTCCATGGTAATTTGAGGTATAATGAGGGTATTGCTCAAGAGATCGGGGCCTGCTCACTCAAATCGATCCCCCATTTCCTGTTCCGGGCCTCCCACGGCCAGTCGCCTCCCCTTCTATAGACCGGTTGGATACCCCGCCTTTTCATTTCGTAGAGACAGCGGCGCGGGTCGGAGCACGTTGGGTTTCGCCGCCTGAGGCGGATTCACGGCTCTCCCAAATCTCCCCTTCCGATACCGGTTAGGGCTCCCCACTGCTTTGAATATACGACCTTCAACGGATCCTCAGCCGCCCCCTCCCGCCGCCCCGCGTGATGAAGAATCTTCCTCCAACGGGAACGGCGCATCGCAGCGGGACTCCCCGCCGGAACCCGCTCCGGCGGCCGTCGACGCACCCGCTTACATCCCGTCCGTTTCCGATGTGGACCCCGAAGACCTGGATGCCCTCTACGCGGCCAGCGCCTCCCTGGCTCGCTCCCTGGATCTACATCAGACCCAGGATGCCATCGTGATGGCCGCGCGGAACGACTTCGGCTACGACCGCGCCGGACTCTGGATGTACGACCCGGTGAACGAGTGCATGTACGGCACAGCGGGGACGAACGAAGCCCTGGAACTCCAGCGAGAAGACCACCTGTCGCTAAAGATGGAGGACGTGGCTCCACCCCTGCGCGCGGTGCTCCGGGGCGATCTGCCCTACTATCTCACCGACGACCTCCAGCGTGACCTCCCCCAGCACAGCAGCATCGATAATATGGACCACGTCCGCTCTAACGCGGTGGTGCCTTTGAAGCGGGATGACGTGGTGCTGGGCTATCTCTCTGTGGATAACGTCGCGTCGCAGCGCCCGATCACCGACGCGCAGGTGCGGCTCCTGCTGCTCTTCGTCAACTACGCGGCGGCGGCGCTCCAGAACGCGCAGGTCGCGGAGCAGACCCGGCTGCACCGGGCGGAAGTGGAGCTTCGCCGGCAGCTGGAGCAGAAGATCTACCGGCTGGAGCAGGTCCACGAAGTGGCGGCGCAGATCACCAGCCTCAACCTCGACGCGGTGCTCCGGCTGGTGCGCGACCGCCTCGTCACAGTCTTCGGGTTCGACCGGGCGGGGTTCCTCCTCTACGACAACCGCGACCCCGACGCGCTGCACGGCACCTGGGGGACCGACGAATCGGGGCACATCCGGGACGAACATGATAAGAAGTTCGACCTGGATGATTACTCCAATCTCGCCGCGATCATCCGCAAGGACCTCCCCTACCTCCTCCACCACGTCCAGTATGAAGACGGCTCCTTTAACGAAGAGGGAGTCGCCTACGAGCACGCGCTGATCCAGCTCCGCAGCGCGCAGCGGCTCCTGGGGGTCCTCTCGGTGGACAACTCCCTCACCCATCGGTCCATCACGGAAGAGGATATCGAGATCCTCCTGCTGATCGCCGGCCATGCGTCGCTCGCGATCCAGAAGGCGCACGTCTTCGCGCTGGAGCAGGAAGTGAACGTCCGGCTCCGCCGCGTGTTGAAGCGGGAGAGCCGGATCGCCAACACGCTTCAGAAGGCGTTCAAGCCGTCGGTCGGGTCGCACCTCTATGGCGTGAAGATCGCCCACTTCTACCGCCCGGCGATGGCGGAATCGGACCTTGGCGGCGACTTCTACGACGTTCTCGATCTGGGCGAGGGGAAGATCGGGCTGGTGATGGGGGACGTTTCCGGCAAGGGCCTCAAAGCGGCGGCCCGGACCGCCTGCACCCGGTACGCGCTCCAGGCCTTCGCTCACGAAGACCCGGACCCGCTTTCCGTTTTGAGCCGCCTGAACCATTTTCTCCACGAGCAGAATCGAATCAGCGACAGCGATGCCTACGTGACCCTCTTCTACGGCCTGCTCGACTCCGCCACGGGGGAGATGCGCTGCGCTTCCGCGGGTCACGAGCCGCCCCTACTGGTCCGAAAAGGATGCGAGCCGGACCTGTACAACCTGACCGGCGTCCCCTGTGGCCTCTTCCCGGAGCTGGACAGCCATGTAGGCGTGTTCCGGCTGGAGCCGGGAGACCGGCTGCTGTTGTACAGCGACGGCGTGACGGAAGCGCGCCAAAACCGCCAGCTCTTCGACTTCGAGGGGCTGCTCCAGGCGGTGAAAGAGGAGGGGCACCGTCCGCTGGACAGCATCGTCCGGCGGCTGTACGTGAAGGTGTTGAAGTACAGCGGCGGCGTGATGAGGGACGACGTTGCGCTGTTGATGGTGGAGCCGCAGCGTCTCTACACGGGGCCGGAAACCGAACGCCCCGAAGCCACCGGGAAATCCGATACGCATCTCTCTGAAGGCAAAGATTTTATGTAGGAGAGTTCCGCTTCTGCGGGACTTCGTCTGAATAGCCCGGTGTTTATGAACCTTGCCAAAAGAATCGGGTAATCATCAGGCGTAGTGGCTTACCTCATTCTTTTGTCAATCCCCATCAACGCCGGGCGGTGGTGGAATCAACCCCTACACCAGTGTTCAACGCCGGGCAGTTCTGGCTTCCACAAAAGCTAAAAACAACGGTGGGGCATCCGTTATTCTCCTGACCGGATGCCCCACCGTGAAATGTATAGGCTCGTTTAAACCCTGCGGGTGAGAGCTCACCTGCTTTTCCCTCATTCTATGGACATTCGCACTACGGAACTGCTCCGTACTTATTCCGCACGGCGCTCTACGCTCCTGAAGAGCTACCCCTTCACGCCCCAGTTCTGATCGGGACGGGCCTTGGGAAGCACCTGCCGATACCGCCGCAGCCAATGCTGCGCGAGCCGTTCTTGCGTGGTGTTGTTCACCGCCGCATCGGCTCTGGTGACGGTCATGAGCTTGTAGCGGCCCGCAAAAATGACCGGCGTGCCCGCCATGTTCCGGATATAGATATTGGAAGGCGTCAGCGGCACCTTTTCGATCACCGTCGGAAAGATGTCCCGGAATTTTTCCACGCGCTCTGCCGCCGTGAAGCCGCCCGCCGCTGCCCGAACGGTGTGGATCATCTCGCTGTGAACGACGATCTTCTGGCTCAACGGGACCTCCTGAGCCGTCGCGGTGAGCGGAGCGAAGAGCAGCCCTCCGAGGAGCAGGGCGAGAGGAGTAAAGTTTTGGTTCATGGTCGAGCCTCCTTCCGGGTACGATGCGTACCCTCGGATACCCTCCTGGGCCAGGCGCCTTCACGGACCCAATACCTGATCGGATCGATCCCTTCATGCTGGAAGTGCAGGCCGAATTCCAGAGGCATCCATGACTATTTACCCGCATGCCACTCGATTAAACACACCCATGCCTGCCCCACCGGGCTCCCGCTCGGTCGTTTTACGGTTGACTTCGCCGGGGAGCCGCCCCTAGAATGAGATTATCGTGATTGAAACCCCTGCCCGATGCCTGAATTGCGGCGCGGTCCTCCCGCCCGGAACCCGCTACTGCCCGGAATGCGGGCGCACCACGCGGCCGCGCGGGGCGAGCCCCTGGCCGTGGATCGTGGGGGGATTGCTGGGCCTGTTCCTCATCGTCCTGTTGATCCTGCTGCTGCGCCCCCAGTCGCCTTCTGTGACCGCCGGAGAAGCCCGCGCGCCGGAAGGCCCGCCCGTGACCGTCGCCCCGCCGAGTGCGCCGTCCGGCCCCCCGGTCGTCGCCGCGCCGCCCGCCGGCCGGGTTCCCCCTCCCGCGCCCACCCCGGAGGACCCGAACCGCGCTGCCGTCGCCGCCTACCTGGAGAAGATGGCGGAGATCGAGCGGCGGCGGATAGAGATCGCCCGACAATTATTACCCTCAGTGCTTAGTCTGTATCTTACATATCAGATGAAGAGACAATTAGGGGGTGGCGATATCGAAAATATTCTTAAGTCATTTGATGAAGATGTTACAGAAGATGCGAAACAACAAGCAGGAGATGAAAGTGAACAACAACTGCTAAATACTATGGAAACTTATAAAGCTCAGTTGAGGGCTCTTGCTGGTGACGTACAAAAAATAAATGCTCCCGTGCCTGCTCAACGTTTTCATAATGGTTATCTTGTCTCATTAGGCTCATACGATAATGCTGTGAGTGAATTGCAACATTCCTTGATTAAAAGAGATGCATCTGCTGTTACTCGATTGAGTACTTTACCCCAATCCTTAAACGGGATAACGAGTGCCACTGATAGAGAGTTGCAAAGACTTTTAGCACAATATAACCTGCCAAGAACGTTTTCTGTAAGTGATGAAGAGAGAGGGGGGCTGTTGTCTGCTCCCTAAAAAACTCTCATTATAGATGGCTAAAGTCGCCGGGGACCAATCCATCGCCGCGCGGGGCGGGGAGCTGAAAAACCGGGTCAGCGGGATCCTCCAGGCGACGGATGCGGAGCTGGGCCGGCTCGTGACTCAGTATCGCTTGCCCCGCACGTTTTCGGTCAGTGATGAAATGCCGGGAGGGCTGACCGTCGGCCCGTGATCTCCGTCGGTCTGTCGATCCATGGCGGGGACGGAGAGCGCTACCGGAAATTCAGGCAAAACAGTCCGAAGGCAGCAGGACTCCCTTGAGCCTTCATGGAATGTTGATGCAGGAGGCACGGAACAAAATTCCGGATTCCGCTGTCATGTAAGTGTATTCTCCGTGACATCCGTGAAACCCACGAACTCCACCGCGAGGCGGAAACGGTACCGGAACCTGCTGGATAGCGCTTCTTCCGGCCTTCTTCCTCGCAAACCCGTTTGACCCGGCCTTCTCAGCGCCGCCTCCCGGCCTGGTAAAGCCATCTGCCCCACCGGCAGAACGCCGTACGCCGTATCGGCAGCAGGGCCGGTAGCCTGACCACCGCTCCCCCCTGCCCTCCACCCGAGTCCGGAATCCCCGCCGGGGACCGGACGGACCTGGAACCCGGCTGCATTTCCTGTCGCTCCCTGCAAGGGCCGCATCTCGTTTGAGATTCGCTCCGGCTGGGTAGCGAAAGATGTAAAAAGATGGGGGTCGGGAGCGGGAGAAGGGATCCTCGCCGGCTTGCCCTCCTCTCCCTTTCACTGCTTTTTACACGAACCGCTGTATTCATGTGCAATCATGGGAGGATCCGGCGCTCGCAACCGGGCCTTCCCTCCACCATAAACGCTTGAAGAATTCCCGAACAAGACCCACACTACGTCCTCAGGAGAGAGGTATGGCTGTAGCTCGTAAAGATATTGGAGAGATCATGGTCGAGAAGGGATGGATCTCCCCCTCCGACCTCCAGCAGGCCCGCCAGATGCAGCAGCAGAGCCGGGGCACCGATCTGGGCCGCATCCTGATCGACAACGGCATGGCGGACGAGAGAGACGTGGCGAACGCCCGCGCCACCTCGTTGAACATGCGCTTCGTGGACCTGGACCAGACCAAGCCCGCTCCGGAGGCCATTGCGGCCATTCCCGCGCAGACGGCTCAGCGCCACAATCTCATCCCCGTGATGAAGAAGGGCAGCGATCTCCTCGTCGCCATTAGCGACCCGACAGCGGACCCGACGGCGGCGGATGACGTGCGCCTCGCCAGCGGCTGCCGCGTCACCTTCGCCATCGCCGCGCCCAGCGCCATCGAGGACGCCATCAGCGCCTCCTACGGCGGCAGCAGCGACGGCGCAACGTCGGTGGTCGCCTCCTCCGGCAATGCGGCGGACCTCGGCGGCATGGCCGGGAGCCTCACCAGCGTCATGGGCGACGTGGAAGCCTACAAGGGCCGCGCCGATGTCTCCGAAGACGAAGACGCGGAAGACGTCCCCGACGCGCCGATCATCCGCGTGGCGAACGTCGTCGTGCAGCAGGCGATCCGCGACAAGGCCTCCGACATCCACATCGAGCCGGACCGCCACAGCCTGCGCGTCCGCTACCGCGTCGACGGCGTGCTCCAGGAAGTGATGACCCTCCCCAAGTACATCCACCCGCCGCTCATCTCCCGCTTCAAGATCATGGCGAACATGAACATCGCCGAGCGGCGCCTCCCGCTCGACGGCCGCATCGCCGTCGCGTTCGAGAACAAGGAGTACGACCTCCGCGTCTCCAGCCTTCCCACCCTTCACGGCGAGAAGGTCGTCATGCGGATCCTCGACAAGTCGAGCGTCTTGATCGGCCTGAACAAGATCGGCTTCCTGCCGGAAGTCCAGGCGCAGATGGAGTCGATCATCACCCAGCCGAACGGCATGATCCTGATGACCGGTCCGACGGGGTCCGGCAAGACGACGACCCTCTATTCCATCCTGCACAAGATCAGCAACATCGAGGTCAACATCCTCACCGTCGAAGACCCGGTCGAGTACCAGCTCCCCGGCATTTCCCAGGTTCACGTGAACCGCAAGGCGGGCCTCACCTTCGCCACCGCCCTCCGCTCCTTCCTTCGGCAGGACCCCGACATCATCATGGTCGGGGAGATGCGCGACCTGGAGACGGCGGAAATCGGGATCGAGGCGTCGCTGACGGGCCACCTCGTGCTTTCCACCCTGCACACGAACGACGCGCCCTCCGCCGTCACCCGTCTCGTGGACATGGGCGTGGAGCCGTATCTCATCTCCGCGACGATCATCGGCGTGCTGGCCCAGCGCCTCGCGCGAACGATCTGTTCGAGCTGCAAGGTCCCCTACGAGGTCCCGGCCCACGAGCTGCGGCACTTCGGGTACCGCCCCGAGAGCGAGAACGAGATGGTGCAGCTCTGGCGCGGCCAGGGATGCGACGTGTGCAAAGGCAAGGGCCTCAAGGGCCGCACCGGCGTCCACGAGATGATGCTGATGAACGACGAGATCGCCGACCTCGTGGTGCGCCGCGCCCCGGTTGCCGACGTTCGGGAAGCCGCCCGCGCGAACGGCATGCTCCTCCTCCGCGAGGACGGCCTCCGCAAGATCCTCGAAGGCGTCACCACCCCCGAAGAGATCCGGCGCGTCGTCTTCACCGCCGG
>JAHWJO010000548.1 GCA_019348365.1 Armatimonadota bacterium
TCTTCCATCAGTCCCACGAGGGTGCCCGCACCCCAGATACCCACGAATCTCCAGACGAGCCAGAGCACCGCCGCCAGGATCGGGAGCCCCCAGACCGGATGGGTGGTGAGGCGGCCCAGCTTCTGCGCCAGCGGAGTGCCCTTCGGGGCGGTCTGCCGGACCGTCTCGCCGATCAGGGTATCCGCCGCCGCCAGCCGTTCCCGGTTGATCTGGTACCCCACGCCCTCCGGGAACAGCTCTTCGAGCCGCTCGCGGACGTTCCGGATGACTCGCCGCCCATCGAGCGAGACGTTCGCGGCCAGCCATCCTTCCAGGCTTTCGTCCCCCGCGAGGAGCATGAGGGCCATGGACCGGCGGGTGATCCCCGCGTCGGGCAAGTGGGAGACGATCTCCGTGATGGCTTCCTCGATGTTCGGGTCGTAGGGGACCGTGAGCTTCGAGATCCGCGCGCCGCTCATCCGGTCGCGAAGCTCCTGAATCCCTTCGCCTTTCGTCGCCACCGTCGGGCAGACAGGGATGCCGAGCCTGTGGGAGAGCCGGGCCGCATCGACCGTGATGCCCCGCCGCCGGGCTTCGTCCTCCATATTCAGCGCGAGGACCATCGGGACGCCCATCTCAGCGAGCTGGAGAGTGAGGAAGAGGCCACGCCGGAGGTTCTTTGCATCCGCCACCTGCACCACGATGTCGGCGGTCCCGCCGTTCATCAAAATGTCGCGGGTGACCTGCTCGTCCTCCGACGTGGGGATGAGGTTGTTCACGCCGGGGGTGTCGGTGAGGGTGTGGCGGCGGTCTTCGAGGTGGAGCGAGCCGGAGATGAGATCGACGGTGGTGCCGGGGTAGTTGGAAACCGTGACGTAAGTGCCGGTGAGCCGCCCGAACAGGGCGCTTTTCCCGACGTTGGGATTGCCGACGAGGATAACAGGCGCGGCGGCGGTGTCGGCGGGGATGGGAGCGGATGCCATAAAAGCCCTCCGGACGGCGTTCGGTCGTTTCGAGCGCGGTCAGGGCGAGACGGATGGGTGATTTGAGGGTGCAGCTAATTCGAGTTTTAGGTTAGCCTAAAACTGAGAATCTGTCCCTATTATAGCGAGTGCGATCAGGCGTGACAAGGAAGTTTCACCCCCAAGCGATCTTTTCTCCGTCCGGCACTCTCTCATAGACCTTTGAGAGAAACGCTGGTAAAATACGCAGGTAATCCGGAGGATAAGGGGAGAGGGTCGATGATCCGACACTCCTGTAGTACGTAGTGGAAGAGTGAGTGATCCCGTGAGGAGTTCCGAGTGTCCGTTGAAGACCCGCCGCTGATCGCTGAGGGGGATCCCGTCCCCGACCCCCGCAAATCGGACTCCTCCGCCACCATGCGGGGCGTCGCGTCCGCCACCGGCCTGGTCAGCCTCATGGTCCTGCTAAGCCGGGGGCTAGGCTTCGTGCGGGATGCGATCATCGCCGCGCTCTTCGGGCAGGGTCCCGTCACCGACGCGTACCGCTACGGGTTCAAAATCCCGGATGTCCTCTGGATGCTGGTCGCCGGCGGGGTGATGTATGCGGCCTACGTGCCGGTCATCACCGAGTACATGACCCGCGACGAGGATGAAGAGGCCTGGAATACTTTCAGCATCATCTTCACCTTCCTGTTCTGCCTGCTCACGGTCGTCATTCCCCTGTGCTGGATCTTCGCCCGCCCGCTCCTCGACCATTTCCTCGCGCCCGAATTCGCGGAGGTGGCGGTCGCCGTCAGCCCGGACGGCACGCGCCGCGTCGTACCGCAGATGGACCTGGCGGTACACCTCACGCGGATCCTGCTGCCCGCCCAGTACTTTTTCTTTCTCGGCTCCCTGATGATGGGGATGCTCCAGTCGAAAAAGCGGTTTCTGGCCCCCGCGCTGGGTCCGGTCATTTACAATCTGGGGATTATCTTCGGCGGATTGGCCCTGCACCGGCAGCTGGGGATCACGGCGTTTGCGTGGGGCGCGCTGGTTGGGGCGTTCGTCGGCAATCTCCTTATCCAGATGGCCGCGATCCGCAAGATCGGGGCACGGTTTCGTCCCAGCCTCCACCTCCGCCATCCCGGCGTGAAGCGGTGCGGGCGACTCGCCCTGCCGGTGATCTTCGGGATCTCGCTTCCGCAGGTGGACAGCACTATCAACGGGATGGTCATCTCCTCCGTCAAAGGGGGCGTCTCCATCCTGGAGAACACGAACCGGCTCATGCAGCTCCCGCTCGGCATCGTGGGTCAGGCGCTGGGGATCGCCATTCTCCCCACGCTGTCCCAGCAGGCCGCCCAGAACGACACCGAGCGTTTCAAGGAGATGGTCAACTTCGGGGTGCGGATGGCGCTCTATCTCACCGTACCGCTCTCCGTGCTTCTGATCGTGCTCGCCCGCCCGATCATCGCGGTCGTCTTCCAGCGCGGGGAGTTCACGGCGCTGGACACCCGGCATGCCGTCCCCGCCCTGATCTGCTACGCTCTCGGGATCGGCGCGTACTCCGCTCAGGCCATCGTGGCCCGCGCCTTCTACGCCCGGCAGGACACCCGGACTCCCGTGCTGGGCGGCATGTTCGTCGCGTTCGTCATCTTCGTGCCGCTCAACTACGGCCTGTTCCACCTCTTTTACCGGCCCGATCAACCCTGGCTCGCCACGCAGGGACCGGCGCTGGCGACCTCCATCGGCGCAACGATTAATTTTCTCCTGCTCTTCGTGCTGCTCCAGAGAAAGCTGGGAGGGATGAACGCAACCCGAATTTTGAAATCGCTGGCCCGGATTACGGTCGGGTGCCTGGGCATGGCGGCGGTCGCGGGGGGAATCTCCTGGTGGGTCGTGAACGGGCTTCAGCCGGGCCGGCACGGGGCGTTGATGGAAGTGTTGGCCGGCGGCGGCGCGGGGCTGGCCGTCTTCGGGCTGCTGACGTATGCATTGGGCAGCGAGGAAGCCCGCCAGGTCGGCGAAATGGTTCGGGGGCGTCTGATGAGGCGGCGGCGCTCCGGGTAAACGGGAGCCAATGCGCGCGGTCAGGGAGGTTTTTGCATCCCTCGGCTTATGACCGAAGAAAAGGTGCTATCGAGGAATCTGTGGGAGTGTCGTGAGGTGTAATGCGGGGTCGGGCCGGCGGTTAAAACCGCGCCTGGAGAGGCACGAAGTCCGCCTTCGGACTCCCCCACCGACTCATTCTAGGTGTTGATTCGGTTCTTCTGTACAGAACAGGCTGGGGGTGGAGTCGCCGGAGGGCGACTTCGTGCCCCTCCAGGCGCGGT
>JAHWJO010000549.1 GCA_019348365.1 Armatimonadota bacterium
CGACGACTTCGGGGCGCTCCTTCGGGGGGACGGTCGCGTCGCGGGCGGGGTCGCCCACCGCGCCGAAGAAGATGGCGTCGGAGCTGCGGCAGAGCTGCACCGTCTCGTCGGGGAGGGCCGTGCCGTGGGCGTCGTAGGCGGCCCACCCGACCGGGGCTTCCGTAAAGGTGAAGGCGTGGCCCCACTTTTCGGCCACGGCCTCCAGGGTGGCGACGGCCTCGTTCGTCACTTCCGGGCCGATCCCGTCGCCCGGCAACACCGCGATCTTCGCTTGCATAGTCCTCCCCATTCCGTATTGGTCAGATGATATGCCTCATGATGACGCATCGTGTAGCGGGGAGTAAAACAAGAGATAGGGTAAGCACACCCTAACACGCTGAGAGAATCCACCAATCGTCGGGCACGGGGTTTTAGTCATCCGGGGAGTCGCTCCTCTCTTGTGAGGAGCCCAGAAGCCGATCTGTTTTCGCAAGGAGTTCATCCGGATTGAAGGGTGCAGTGATAAAGTCATCCGGGCCAAAGGAGAGGGAGTCGAGGAATTCATCCGCCTTGTACCAGGGATTGCGGGGCGCGAGGAAAAGCAGACGGATATCTTTCAAGTGTGGATTCTTGCGTACGACGAATAACAGTTCCAATCCGTCGTATGACAAGCCTTGTCTCTTCCAATCAATCACCATCAAAGCCGGATGAAGCTTTTCCGCGAGACGCTCGGCTTCAACAGGCTCCTGAGTGGTATGCACTCGATAGCCCTCTTCCTTCAAAATGCCGGAGAGCCGTTCCAATAGTCGTTCTCTTTCAGAAACGACCAGTATGGCCTTCTCTCGTAGGGGATTCCGTGCAAGCAACCCGTTGAAATCCATAACTTCTACCGTACCTTGCTGACCTTTTCTCCTGAGAAGGAACTCAACTAAAACGCTCCTCATCCTCACAATAGATGTACCCTTATCCCCGATTTAGACGAGGCGAATCAGAACAGTGCCGTCTGAGTCTTCCTCCTTTTATTTTCCTTTCCCGGATTCCGGATTCTCCGCGTAATAGACTTCCAGCTCGCTGATGGACGTGAACGTCCGCTTCCCGCCCGGCGCTCCGATCAGCCGGATGCCGTCCCCGGTGACGGGATCGAACTCGAACGCGTACGTCCGGTACTCGCCCACGGTCTCACCCGCCGGGAATTCCGGCGTCACTCGCAGATTCTTCACCGGCACCCATCGCGCGCCGTTCCTCACCTCCACTCGCGGGACCTCGCCGAACCCGCCGCCATCGTGGAAGATCTTCCCCGTCGTGTAAAGGAGGCGGTTCATCCGGTAATTCCGGTCCCACCCATAGCCCCACCACGAGAGCGGCTTGTCCTCCTGGTCCCAGTCGTCCTCCGAGCGGTCCTTCCGCCCGTCGTTCAGGTAATGCAGGTGGCCGTAATGCGAGCTTTTGGAGAGGGGAGTCGTTCCCCGGCCCGTCATCGCGAGGTTGGCCCGGCGGTCCTTCGGGTTGGAGGCGCGGGTCCGGACCCTCGGCTGCACGGCGAGCTTCCGTAACGAGAAGCGGTAGTCTTTCACTCCGCCCGCGAAGGTGTCGGACTGCACCCACATCGTCTTGCCGTCCGGGCTGATGAACTTGGAGGGGATGGTGGCCGCGTAGCCGCCGTACTGCTGCGGGGTCCACGGGTACCCACCGAAGTCCTTGCTCAGGAAGAGCCGCCACGGCCCCCACGGCGCGGGCGCTTCGTAGAACTCGAATGTGAACTCCGTCCAGGAGGTGTAGAGATAACGCTTCAGGGGCTTGTTGTAAACGACGCTCCCCTGGGAGATCACCGACATATTGTGGACCACCGGGGCGAACACCTTTTCATACACCCGGCGAGCGGTCTGGAGGACCGGCTTCCGCTCCGAAAGATCGGGGGACCAGGTGGGCCGGCCCTTCCCATCCAGCCCGGAGAAGAACCGCCATTGGGAGCGGTCCTGAATCCCGTTTGCGGGAACCTTCGCCAGGAAGAGCGCGGTCGGGTCGGGGACCCGGTTATTGAAAGAATCCCGCCAGTTCCCGTCCAGCCCGTAAACGTAGACTTCCCCGTTCGGAGCGTGCTCGTTATTCCTGCCGTAATCGAGGAACATCAGGGTGGTGAACTTGTAGTCGTCGAACATCGGGGCGCTGCGGTCCCACTGCCAGGTCCTGCCGTGATCCGTGGATTTCGAGATGGATGCCGCCGGCGCGTCGTTGAAATCGCGGTTCAGGTCCTGGATCGCGAGGTAGAGTGCACCCTTCACGCAGGCCATCCCGGTCGGCTTGCGGTTGTAGTGGCCGCCGGGGGTCCAGATGCTGCCGACCTCGTCCCCGAGCGCGAGCGTCACCCCCGTCAGGTGCGGCGGACGGCCCTCGATCCGGTTGACGACGATATCGGGGATGCCGGGGCGGGGGGGGAATGGGGGAAAACCGTGGCCGTCCCCGTTCGCCGAATAGAGGTGATCGTCGTCCGCCCAGCAGGAGGCCCAGAGGTCGCCGTCGCTGTCGGTGTGCACCGTATTGCGCTCCTCCACGGCGGCGGTGGAGAAGAAAACGCTGTCCGACATTGCCGGTGGTTTGGAAGCTTTGTCCGTCATCGCGGCACCTTTGGGGGAGGCGTTGTCCGTCATCGCGGCACCTTTGGGGGAGGCGTTGTTCGCCATCGCTGCACCTTTGGGGGAGGCGTTGTTCGCCATCGCTGCACCTGCAAGGGAGATCAGGAGCGCGCCGATCCCCCACTTGCACCGCCGGAATCCACACTTTATCGTAATTGAAATCATAGAACTGTAAATCTGCATCGGAAGCCAGGGCAGAGCCCCACATCTAAACCAGGACGCTTCCGCCGTCCACGTTGAGGACGCACCCCGTCACCATGAACGACTCGTCCGAAGCGAGGTAAACCGCCGCGTGCGCCGAGTCTTCGGGGGTCTGGTGGCGGCCCATCGGGAGGCGTTCCCCGGCCTGTTCCAGCCACTCCTCATCGTGGCCCTCCTGCGCCTGCACGACGATCTCCCCCTCACTGAGGACCCAGCCGGGGATGAGATAGTTGCATCGAATCCGGTGCGGGCGGTACGCCTTGGCGATGTTCTTCGTCATCCCGAGCAGCCCGGCCTTGGAGACGGAGTAGGCGAAGAGATTGCCGCTGCCCCCCAAGCCGTGGTACGAGCCGACATTGAGGATGCTCCCCCCGCCGCGCTCGCGCATGACGGGGAGAGCGTGCTTGCAGGTGAAGAACGCCCCCTT
>JAHWJO010000550.1 GCA_019348365.1 Armatimonadota bacterium
TTGAACTATGGATGAGGCTGCGTTGCGGGAACTGCTCCCGCGAGACAAATACGACATCGAGCGGGCGAATGCGCTCGTCTCGTACGGCTACCCGGCGATCCGACCTGTCCTGCCGGAGCTGATGGACTGGATGCAGGACATGAACTGGCCGGTAACCTACCAGGTCATCTCCCCGTTCCTGCGGAGCATCGGCACCCCTTTCATCCCCGAAATCCGCCGGGTTCTGGCGGAGGAGAATTATGATATCAAGCGTTCTCTCCTCATTGATGTCGTCCGCGAATCACGAGAGGTTGCACAGGAGATGAAAGAGGACCTGAAAAAGATTGCCTCTATGCAACCGGAGAACGATGAGGACGAGGACCTTCAGGAAATAGCAGCCGATATTCTCCTGGATCTGGAAGTGCTATAGCCATCGCCTCAGAAGGCTCTATGGATGAGTAGGGATGACGCAGCGTTGCGGGATCTGCTCCCGCGTGACAAACACGACGTCGAGCGGGCGAGGGCGCTCGTCTCATGCGGCTACCCGGCAATCCTCCCCGTCTTGCCGGAGCTGATGGAGTGGATGCAGGACATGAACTGGCCGGTGACACACGAAGTCATCGCGCCGATTCTGAAGAGCATCGGCGCTCCGCTCATCCCCGAAATCCGCCGGATCTTACAATCCGACGATGAGACGTGGAAGTACTGGATCCTCACTGATACCGTGAGGCATTCACCGGAAACCGCGCGGGAGATGAAGAAGGATTTGGAACTGATTGCGGCTCAAGAACCCGCAAACATCGACGAGGAGTGTGTACGGGAAATCACCGTCGAAATTCTAGAAGCACTGCCAGCATCCGATACGGGGGAGAGCTAAAAATAAAAAAACCTGATGAGAATGATCATCAGGCCTTCGCGTTATCTTTACCGGGAATTCACTCGATCTCGAACAGCAGTTGGCCGTATTCCACCGGCTCGCCGTCCTCGACGTGAACGGCGGCGATCCGACCCCCCTTCGGGGCCGAGACCGCGTTCATCAGCCCCAGGCTCTCCACCGCCCCGAGGATCTGGTCTTCCTCCACCGTGTCGCCTTCCGCCACCGGCTTCTGGGGAAGATGGAACCGCCCGACGAACAGCGCTTCGACGCGCGTCAACGGGGGACCCGACGGCTCCGCAGCGACCTCGGAGGGCTCCAGGGAAACGGCGGCCGGCGCAGCCGCCGGAGCGACCGGCATTGGCGTGCGGCGGAGGCGGAGGAGGTTTCCGCCCTCCGCTTCGATCTCCAGCTCCGCCACGCGGGTCGGCCCCAGTAGGTTCAGCACTTCCGTCAGCGCGTCAAAGTTCATAGAAATGTAAGAATCAGTTATGAATGGTGAGTTATGAATGATGAAATATAAACACTCAGGCCGCAGAGATCGGCTTCGGCCCGGTGGGATCTATTCATCATTCATAACTCATCATTCATCATTTGTACTCAGCTTTTCACGCGCTCCAGGTAGCTGTCGGAGCGGGTATCCACCTTGATCTTATCGCCGATGTTGATGAACAGCGGCACGTTCACCACCGCGCCCGTCTCCACTTTCGCGGGCTTGGAGCCGCCGGAAGCGGTGTCCCCCCGCAGGCCGGGGTCGGTCTCCACGACTTCCAGCTCCATGGTGATCGGGATGTCCACGCCCAGCACCTCGGAGTTATGGGTGAGGACCTGGACCTCCAGGTTCTCCTTGAGGTACCTGGACTGATCCCCGAGCTGCTGCGCCGAAATCTCGATCTGGTCGTAATCTTCCTGGTCCATGAAGATGTAGGCGTCGCCGGTGCTGTAGAGGTACTGCATGGGGCGGCGGTCGAGGATCGCCTGCTCCATCTTCTCCCCGGCGCGGAAGGTCTTATCGACCGTGCTCCCGGTGCGGACGTTCTTCAGCTTCGTACGAACGAACGCGGGGCCTTTGCCCGGCTTGACGTGCTGGAACTCGTTAATGGTGAAGAGCTGGCCGTCAATGATGATGGAGATGCCGTTTTTGAAATTTGAGGTGTCGATCTGAGGCAACGAACCTATCCCTCCAAAAGCTGTAAAGTGTGAGTGATAAGCGTGAAATAAAAAGTATAATTTGGGAACGGGCCCACACGCGCAGGCTCGTGCCGAACACCTGAGTCTAGCACCGGCTTCCCCGCCAGGTCAAGATGGCGGCGAGACGCCGCAGAGAACCGCCCATCGAATGCGGGGAAGACGGCCCGGATCATCCCTTTCTCCACCAGGGAGCGATCTTCTTGATCTCCTGCGTCTCGTCGGGGGGGACATCGGAGGCGGCAGGAGCGGAACGCTGCTCCCGGAGCCGGGCCATTTCATCGCGCAGGCCAGCCACAACCTTCGTCATCCGGCCGTTCTCTTCCCTCAGGCGCTGCACCTCCCGAAGAAGAAAACCCACCAGGTCCGGGTCATCGGGACGTGCGGAAACGGGAGTGGGCTTCAGGCTTGCGGACGCCGGAGCCGCTTCCGTGTCAGGGACCCCGGTCGTATCGGCGAGGCCGGACGGCTGCCCGGCGGCTTCCTCCTCCGGGTAACGGACCTCCTCCGGGTAACGGAAATCACATCCCGTACACCGCAGCCCTCCCTCCGCCTCTTCCAGCGCTCCCCCGCACACGCGCGGGCAGGGATGCCCGGCCTGAAAACCGAGCGGCGTCGTGAGTCCGCCCCGGCGGCGGCGCGGGGGCAGCCAGAGCGCATCCGCTGAATCCGGCGCATTCGCCGGATTCAGGCCGGACTTGCTGTCATCCGGACCGCGTTCCACCGATCACCCCCCGCCTTTGGAGCGGAGGGAGTCATCCAGCGCCGCGAAGAAGGCCCGGATGCGCCGGGCGTTGACGCCGAAGTCCCCTTTCCCCGCCCGGGATTTCGAGCGGGCGTGAACGACCGATCCTTCCCCCTCCGGCTGCACCTCTACCCAGACGTCATCCACGAACGGAGTGAAGGCCACCGCCGCTTCCGCACGGAAGGTCTGGCTTGCCGGATCGATGTCGCCCAGCTTCCACCCCGGCATGGCATGACCGACCTCCTGAGCCGCCAGGAACACCCGGTCCGGGTCGTCGGGGTAGCGCTGCGGCTGAAGGTCGGGGTACTCCGGGGTGCGGCCCGTCTGCACGTCGTTCACGTTCGGCCAGCGGGTGAGGAGCGCGGTCAGTCCGACCGCCGCCCCCGCACCCAACAGCCACTTCATCGAAGGTCGTTTCATAGGAATGGGAGGTGTCGCTTCAGGTATCGG
>JAHWJO010000551.1 GCA_019348365.1 Armatimonadota bacterium
CTTCTGTGAAAGAAAGACACTGATCAGGTTCCGATTTGTCGGATACGCTCTAATCGCCGGAGCATGATGATCGTTAAGTGCCACTCGCGGGAGAGCCAGGGTGGAGGATTCACGCTCGTCTCGGAGGAGGAAGTAATGCTGGGCCCCGGGTCGTCTTCACTACCGACTGGCCCGCGAAGCGACCTTTAAGGCAGCTTCACGAGAGCATCATCTTCGGAGCCCTCGGCGATCCGCAGTGCTTTCCCCCGGTACAGCGGGCTCCGGTCGAAGAGCACTGCGACGGGGCGGGTGTACGGGCGGACGCGGGGTGGCAGTGCGGTCTCGGCGGGCGCGGCATGGGGATTCGACTCCCGAAGGAAGAGGAAGAGCATCAACCCCGCGCTTCCCGCTGCCAGCGCGAACAGGCGATACATGAGGGAGAACCCGAACCAATCCGTCAGAATGCCCATCACCAGCGGCCCCAGGGCCACTGCCCCGGCCATGACGGCATTGAGAAGCCCCTGCCCAGCCGCGCGCTGATCCTCCGGCGTCACGTCGTTCATGTACGCCATCGGCACCACGGCCAGCACACCGAACGTCAGCCCGTGCATCGTCTGGACGGCGGGCGCCCACCATGGGTTCACGATCCAGCTGTACAGCAGCAGCCGGATGGGCAGCGCCACCGCCGTGATCGCCAGCAGGGGCCGCCGCCCGTAACGATCCGACCACTTTCCCATCGAAAGCATGAACGGGATCTCCACCAGGCCGCTCACGATGAAGCAGAGATGCACGATCCGCGACTCCGCACCCAGCGAGTTCAGCCAGAGCACCAGGGATGCGGAGACCGCCTGAAGACTCCCGTGCAGCACCGCCACCACCAGAAGCAGCATCGGGACTCCCGGGCGGCCCAGCAGCTTCAGCCCGTCCCACAGCTTCCCCCCCGCGCCCCTCCCCTCGTGATGCACCGGCTCGCGGACGAAGAGGATCGTCGCCCCGGCGATCAGGTACACCAGCGGCACCACCCGGAACAGGTAAGAGGAGAGCACCGCCGGGACCGCCCAGCCCAGAATCATCATCGCGATGAAGCCGAGAGTCCCCCAGATCCGCACCCGCGCGAAGCTCCCCGCCGCCCCCTCCGGCGGCGAAAGGTCCAGCACGAGCGCGCTGGAAGTCGTCAGGGCGGTGTACATCCCCAGGCCGGAGAGGGTGAAAAGCACGACAAACGCCTCATACGACCGGAAATAAGGGAACAGGAAGAAGACTGTGGCGGCGACGAGCGATCCGGCGAAGATGAACGGCCTGCGGCGGCCCAGGCGGTCGGACCACCCGCCGATGAAGTTTTGGGTGAGGAACCCGGCCAATGCGGAGAGAGCCGAAAGCTGGCCAATCTGGGTGTAGGTGAATCCGAGTCCCTTGAGGAAGACGGGCACGTACGGCATCGTGAGGCCGAGCGCGGCCCACCAGAAGAAATACCAGAGGATCACGGGCTAGCTTTCCGTCTTCTTCTTTTCATCCTGCCGGTACCGGTACAGCTCCAGGGCGATGACGGCGCTCGGGACTTCGACGAGTCCCGCGATCTTGTCGATGAGACGCGCGAGGGCGCGTTCATTCCGGTCCAGGTCGTGGCGGGAGGCATCCATGATCTTCTGGCTCTGCTCGGAGAGGATGGGGAGGATCTGCATCAGGTACTCTACGCGGCCCTGCGGCAGGTTGTGGCCCTTGGCGCGGCTGAACATGGCGTAGATGCGCTCCAGCAGGGATTCCCAGGTGAGGGGCCGTCCCCCCGCCCCCGGCGCAGACGGTTGCTCGAACCGGGTACGCATTGCCTGCTGAGCGGTATGGGCCGCCTGTTCCCGCTGCTTGACGAATTCCCAGTCGCTCTCTTCCGTCCCTTCAATGATGCGAAGGGTGAGCTTGGCGTTCGCCAACTCCTGCAAGATCCGTTCCAGACGGTTTCGGTTCTCGGTGCCGGTCAGGTAGCCGGAATAATGCCCCGCCGCCGCCGGGAGGCCCGCCACGAAGGTGGTCCCCTCGATGGTGATGGGGATGACGGTCTCCAGCGCCTGCCAGAAGCTCGGTTGCATGAACCGCTTCTTGACCTCGACCACCACGTCGTGCCACAGGTCCCACGGATCGATCTCCGAGGGCGGCTTCACGTCGGAGGGCACCGGCAGGTCACTCATCGGATCACCCCCTGGGGATTTTGGATTTTGGATTTTGGATTTTGGATTGGACGCATCCCCGTCACCTCACCCGCCGCCGTCTGCCTCATCGCTTCTATTATAGGCCCCTATAGGCCCCTTCTGAAACATTCCTTCAATTGATCCCGTTACTGTGATCCCGTTACTGATCGAGCGCAATCCAAAATCCAGAATTTAAAAGATGCCGAGTTCCATCCGCGCGTCCTCGCTCGCCATGGTGCGGGGGTCCCAGCGCGGCGACCAGACCAGCTCGACATCCACTTTCTTGATGAACGGGAGCTGCTCCAGGGTGTTCTTCACGTCGTTCATGATCTCCGCCCCGAGGGGGCAGGCCGGGCTGGTCAGCGTCATCTTCACGGTCACGTCGTTATTATCGATGTTGAACCCGTACACCAGCCCCAGGTCCACGATGCTGATCCCCAGTTCCGGGTCGCTGACTGGCGTTAAGGCTTCCATGAGTGCTTCTTCACTCCACATGAATGACTTCCTCCTGAAAAACCCTCGACGAACTCCTCTGATCCAATAATAGTATAGCAAAGGCCGGAAAGAAGAAAGCCCGCGCGAGGCGGGCCTTCCGAAATGTGGGTGGAACCGGAACCAGGAACGGTTTTCAAAGATCTACTTCTTCGGTTGGTGGAAGAAGGATTTCCCTTTTTTATTGAAAAGCGCCAGGTAGCCGCCTTCATCTCCTTTCACGCCCATTGTGGCAACCGCTTCTTCTCTTTGATTGAAGAGAGCGAGGGTGCCGCCGACTTCGCTGCCCAGTGCCGCTACGGTTTGGCCCCGATTGTCATTGATGGAAAGCGCGCCCCCTCGGAAAGTGGCCCCCAGTCCGCCGACAATGTTTGCATCCTTGTTGAAGACCGCCAGAACCCCTGCTAATTGGTCAGGAGCCGTCTCCAGGACAGCCATGAGTTGGCCCTTGTCGTTATGAACCAGAACCGCGCCGCCGTCGGTGATAGACTGCATCTGGACATACGGCTTGCCGTTGGTTCCGTAGAGGCTCAGATTGCCGCCGTACTCCCCCGATGTTACCTCCATTATCTTGCGTC
>JAHWJO010000552.1 GCA_019348365.1 Armatimonadota bacterium
CTCCGGGATCTGGTACTGGGGTCCCACTCCATACGACTAGGTCTGAAAGGCCGGCATCTCTTCCTCCTCTACAACTGAGATCTCTGCCTTCTCTTACCCATTTTTCTCACTTTTCGGATAGGCTCTTAGCTGCCGAGACTCCCGGTATTCGTTAAGGAGAGCCGCGATAAAATCTCCTTCCCCCAGATGTGGAGACCTCAAAGCAGCGACAGACCGACATAGAATGGTGTGATTCCTGTGCGCTGGATCCGCTTCGGAATCGAATCTTCATTGACTTCCCATCTCCTCCCTCGTGTCGTATCATGAACTCAAAGAGGAGGGATCCGTAGGGAACTCCCTCCTTCAAATATGGGTCCATTACACAGGTAATTTGAGAGTATCGGGAACGTCAGTTCGAGATAAAAAACCGGGGGGAGCATGCCGAGCCGCACACCTGAAGGGAAGCCGTTTCAACTCAGCGGGGACTACACGCCGCAGGGCGACCAGCCCGAAGCCATCCGCCAGCTCGCCGCAGGGGTGAAGGCCGGGGACCGGTTCCAGACCCTCATCGGCGTGACGGGCTCCGGCAAGACCTACACCGTCGCGAACGTGATCCAGCAGGTCCAGCGGCCCACGCTCGTCATCGCCCACAACAAGACCCTCGCGGCCCAGCTCTACGGCGAGTTCAAGGAGTTCTTCCCGAACAACGCGGTCCATTACTTCGTCAGCTACTACGACTATTACCAGCCCGAAGCCTACATCCCCCAGACCGACACCTACGTCGAGAAAGACTCCCAGACCAACGACGACATCGACCGGCTGCGCCACGCCGCCACCAGCGACCTCCTGGAGCGCAAGGACGTGATCGTTGTCGCGTCGGTCTCGTGCATCTACGGCCTGGGGTCGCCGCAGGAGTACCAGCAATCGCACCTCTACCTCCGCAAAGGGGGGAGTTACAACCGGAACGAGTGCCTCCACCGCCTGGTGGACATGCAGTACACCCGCAACGACATCCAGCTCTCGCGCGGGACGTTCCGGGTCCGGGGCGACGTGCTGGAGATCCACCCGGCGGACGAAGAGAAGTTCCTCGTGCGGGTGGAGTTCTTCGGGGACGAGGTGGAGCGGATCGCCATCGTGGACCCCCTCACCGGCGAGATCCAGGACGAGCGCGAGCGGATCACCGTCTTCCCCGCCAGCCACTTCGTCGCGGGGGAGGAGCGGATCAAGATCGCTCTGAAGAACATCGAGGAAGAGCTGGCAGAGCGGGTCGAGTACTTTCAGAGCGTCGGCAAGCTCCTGGAAGCCCAGCGGATCGAGCAGCGCACCCGGTACGACCTGGAGATGATCCGCGAGGTCGGCTTCTGCTCCGGAATCGAGAACTACTCACGTCATCTGGACGGGCGCGCTCCCGGCACCCCGCCCCACACCCTGCTCGACTACTTCCCCGACGACTTCCTCGTGGTGGTGGACGAGTCCCACCAGACGCTGCCGCAGATCCGGGGGATGTACGAGGGGGACCGCAGCCGCAAGACGACGCTGGTGGACTTCGGGTTCCGGCTCCCCTCGGCGATGGACAACCGGCCCCTCCGCTTCGGCGAGTTCGAGACGCGGATCGGACAGGCGATCTTCGTCTCCGCCACTCCCGGCCCCTACGAGAAGGCGCACAGCCAGCGCATGGTGGAGCAGGTCATCCGCCCCACCGGCCTGATCGACCCCGTCATTGAGGTCAAACCGACGCGCGGCCAGATCGACGACCTGATCTTCCAGATCCGCCAGCGGGTGGAGCAGAAAGAGCGCGTCCTGGTGACGACGCTGACGAAGCGGATGGCCGAAGACCTCTCCGAATACCTCAAGGAGCTGGGGATCAAGGTCCATTACCTCCACTCCGAGATCCAGACGCTCGAACGGACCGAGATCCTGCGGGACCTGCGGCTGGGCGAATACGACGTGGTGGTCGGGATCAACCTGCTGCGGGAGGGCCTCGACCTGCCGGAGGTCTCGCTGGTGGCGATCCTCGACGCGGACAAGGAGGGGTTCCTGCGGTCGGAGACCTCGCTGATCCAGACGATCGGGCGGGCGGCGCGGAACGTGCAGGGGAAGGCGATCCTCTACGCCGACCGGATTACGGATTCGATGGCGCGTGCCATCGAGGAGACGAACCGGAGAAGAGAGAAGCAGCTGGCGTACAACCGGGAGCACGAGATCACGCCGGAGACGGTCTCGAAGGCGGTGCGGGACCTCCTGCCGATGGAGGGGTTGAGCCACGCGGCGGCGGTGCGGGAGGCGAAGGCGGGGTACTCCGCCGAGAAGGAGCCGGAGCTGACGCCGGAGCAGGCGGGAGCGGTGATCGAGGCGCTGGAGGCGGAGATGAAGCGGGCCGCGCGGGAGTTGAAGTTCGAGGAGGCGGCAGCGATCAGGGACCGGATCCAGAAGCTGAAGACGCAGCACGTCGTGACGGACGAGGAGATGGCGCAGGCGGAGCTGAAGGCAGCGTTCAAGCCGAAGAAGCGGCCCCGGCAGAAAGAGGGCATCTTCGGGTAAGAGAGTAGGGGCCGGTTTCTATACACCGGGTACGGGTTCGGGTAAAATGGGAGGGGTTGCCCTTTTTCTTTAGCTCGTTTGAGCGACCCATTCCTATTCACCGGGGTTCTTCATCGTATTGAGGGGGTCCATGCCTGAGATCCGGCTGGCTCTTTGTGACCGCCATACTTTGCTCCGCACCGCCCTGGAGCAAATGCTGGCAGCCGAAGAAGAGATTGAGGTCATTTGGAGCGCTGCTTCTTTGGAGGAGGCGATCTCCGCAGGACGGAGCTTTGCCCCGGACCTCCTTCTGCTCGATTTTACCAGCCCGACGCTTCCGTTCCTAAACCGAGTCAAACAGTTCCACGTGGCCTGTCCTGAAACACAGATCGTGGCGATGACGGATCATGGAACCGACGTGTGTGTCCTGTTTGAGGATCGGGGTGCGACTCTGGGGATCGGGCAACCCCGGACATGCTGTCTCCAAAAAGCCTTCATGATGGGAGCGCGCGGCGCGGTACGTAAGACCGGCACACGGGAGGAATTACTGCGCGTCCTTCGAGACGTTCACGCAGGTCGGGTTTCAGTGGAAGAGCCGTCACTTTCGCTCCTCCTTTCCCGGTTATTGGGACCGAACCCGACCTCCGCCCCGGAAACGCAGTTGACCGATCGCGAACTAGTACATGACCACTAAGAATGTGAAGGGTAGAGGCGCTTCAGCTTTGTGC
>JAHWJO010000109.1 GCA_019348365.1 Armatimonadota bacterium
AGGAGGGCATCCCCGCCGGTGTTGAAGTAGCTGTCCAGGCCGAGGTGCCACGTCTTCGGAGCCTGAACGTCCACGCTCGGGTTCCAGATGATGGAAGTGGGGGTCGCCAGCGCCGTCCCCATCGCGAAGAGGCCCAGTCCCGTGACTGCGACCAGCCGATTCCACAGATTCATGATCGATTTCCCCTTTTTTTATTGGCGGCCCCTGCCGCGACTGAATGTAGATAAGCGGACGTATCGCCGGGCTGCGCGTGTCCCGGTAGAAACCTGCGCATCCAGTGGAACAGGTCCCCTGCGAACCCTGACGGCGCCGATCTACCCGACTTTCGGGTTGACGACCGTCCACCCTGTAGCGCGAGAGATGGGGTGGGGGCGCCGCGGCGCCCCCATGGACGAAAAAACGCCTTCCGTTCAGGGGTACGGAAGACGTCATCGTCGCAGCTCGGCGCCCCCATCGGCGCCGAACCTGGCACTCTCCGGTTCGGAGAGAACACTGTCACTCACTCTATGGACATGGGCTCGAAAAAGATTAAAACGAATTTTTGATATTTCAGGATTTTTGCAATCGGGACCGCTTTTCCATTCCAATGAGTACGTCCCTGTCCTCCCGATAAGTATACTCCTTGTCATCCCGACATTTAACTTCATGTCATCCCGAGCGTACGCGAGGGATCTGGTCGTACCTGAGAAAGTCTTTCGGACCATGAGAGAGTCTTCCTGCAATGGGGTCAGATTCCTCACTCCGTTCGGAATGACTCGGAATGACATGGAAGGGAGCTTCTCCGCTCGGAATTTCGGAATTATAGAGGAGGGAGTCCCTGCGTGAGTCCTACTTTTACAACTGTTTCGATTCCACCGGAAAGATCCAGCGGTCCCTTGTTCCCGGTCCTCCTCAGCGCGAATTAAGAAGCCCGTCGACTCCTGCACACGTCCAGGGCGTCCTGCATATAAATCACGACTGAAAAACCAGGGCGCAATCCGAGTGATGGGACGGTAGTCGCTCCTGATCCCCTGGAATCCAGCAACCGGTCATGGGCCTTTCGGATCGAAACGGAACTGAAAATTCGGTGGGCCGGATCGAGCTCCACCTCTTTGGAACGCCCCCGACTCGTGCGCCGCTCCACTCGCTCACCCTTACGTCAAGGAGTCATTCGATTTCTATGCAGCAGGCACAGTCCGCCATCGCCATGGCTTCCCTTAAACGCGCGGAGCAGATGTACCGCACGCGTCTCGCCAACGAACCGAACGATTCGGGAGCCCGGATCAAGCTGGCCTGGTGCCTGTTCATGCAGGCTCTTTACCGCGCCGGACAGGAGAGCATGCTGGATGCGCTCCTCGTGCAACCCGAGGACGGGGGCGAGAAAAACGCCCGTACCCGGTGCATCTGGGATCAGAGTGCGGACGATCTGATCCGCGAGTGTCTCTGCGAGGCCGGCACCGTCATCCAATTGAGCTCCGACGCCGCGTGCCGCTCCGATGCCCGTCGATTGCAGGCGCTCGTCAAGATGTCCGGCGGAGAGCAGGCCGTTACCTCCTCGCGGGAAAACTCCTCGCGCATCCTGGTCGAAGTCCTTCAGGAGCTCCTCCCCTGACGGAGGAGAGCGATGAGGGTTGATCCTGCTATGGCAGCAGTTTGGCACTTCGTATGTCCCGAAGGCATTCATCCATCGCATGTCCACCAGAAATGGGAAAAGGGAAAGTGAAGGCGGGCGGTAGAAAGTAATGGGGCGGACCGTTTCAACGCCCCTTCCGCTTTACGCTACAATAGAAGAGTCCGCATCCCTCAGAAGAATCCGCATCCCTCGTTGTAGAGAGACTCTTCCCCATCCCGCGAACTTCCCATGAAGCCACCTTTACCGCCGCTTTCCGAGCTTCTCCCCCGTGACCTCCTCAGCCGCCTCCAGGCCGATTGCGCCACCCTGATCGGGGGGACGACGGTAACGTTCCGCGCGGACGGCAGCTCCCTGACGGATCTCTTCACCGTCTCACCCTACTGCCGGCAGGTGGTCTCCTCCGCCGCCGGGCAGACCCTCTGCGTTCAGAGCCGCCGGGACCTGGCCCTCGAAGCGATCCAGACAGGCCAGAGCCAGCAGGCGACCTGCCATGCGGGAGTCTGCATGATCGCCGTGCCCATGATGATGGCCGGGGAAGCGGTCGCGGCCACGGTCGCCTCCCTGAGCCCCAACCCTGAAAACCGGGATGCGGTGTTTGATATCGCCCGCATCATTCAGGTCGATCCCCGGACCCTCCTCGCGACGACGCAGCGCGCCGCGCCGCTGCCCCCGGACCGGATCAAATCCGCCATCCGCCTGCTGGAGGACCTCCATCGCCTGTACTGCATCCACCTCTCGGTAGCGATGGAGCGGGAGCAGATCCGCCACCAGGTCACCCAATCCGCGCGGAACACAAAGGTCCTCTACAACGCTTCCCGCGCGATCACCTCCACGATGAGCCTCGATCAGACGGTTCGCCTGCTGGTGGAACAGATGGCGCACGCGACGGGGCTCGACCGCTGCCTGATCGCCCTGCGGGAAGACGTGGAAAACAGCCTCAAGCCGGGCGGGGCGTACGGCCTGACGCCCCAGGAATCCCAGCGTTTCCACGAGGCCCGGACCCTCGACTTAGGAATTCGGCCGGAGTGGTGGGACCGGCTCCGGCAGGGGCGCGTCGTGCGGCTGCCACTGGGATGGCTCAACCAGACCCCGATCAAAGAGATCTTTCCCGTATCCAGCGACCGGCGGGGCCTGCTCGCCCCCGTGGTGAGCGGCGGCACGCTCCGCGCCGTGGCCTACCTCGACGGGGCGCGGGATGCCGATTCGCTCACCCAACAGGAAACCGACCTCCTGCTGACCATCGCCGGACAGGCGGGGATCGCCATCGCGCACATCTACAAGTTCGAGCAGGAGCAGCGCGTCGCCCGCATCCTTCAGGAGAGCCTGCAAACCACCCTCCCACTCCAGATCGGCTCCCTCTCCATCGGGTCGCTCTACCAGCCCGCGCTCGCCGAAGCGCAGGTGGGCGGGGACTTCTACGACCTCTTCGCCGTGGACGACCACCGGTATGCCGTGCTCATCGGCGATGTGTCGGGGAAAGGCGTCCGGGCCGCCGTCCACACGGGGATGATTAAGTACACCACGCGCGCACTGGTCGTGGAGGACCCTACTCCAGCGACGCTCGTTTCGCGGGTCAACCGGGCCATCGCTCGGCAGGATGTGCTGGACAGCAATTTCATCACCTTTTTCTATGCGCTGGCGGACCTCCGTGACAACCGCTTGCACTACACCAACGCCGGCCACGAGCATCCCCTGCTCTACCACGCCCACATGAAGAAAGCCATCGACCTTCCTCCGAGCGGGCCGGCCATCGGGCTGCTGGACGACTTCGAGTACGAACAGGACGAGCGTCCCTTCCTCGAAGGGGACTGCCTGCTGCTGTATACCGACGGTGCCGTGGAAGCCCGCAACCCGCAGGGGCAATTCTATGAACTGGACGGGCTGAAGAAATCGTTCCTGAAAGCGGTGGATAAGGACGGGCCGCAGATTGTGACCGCGATCCACCAGGAGTTGAAGAAATTCACGATGGGGGTGCTTCAGGACGACCTGGCGCTCCTGGCGCTGAAACAGGCGGCTGAGGGGAAAGGGAACAGGAGAGGGAATTAACGCGCGGGAGGCGAAGCGGACCGGGTGATTGTGGCTGCCTATTTCCTGGCCGGGCAGTGGGCGAAGCTACTGTACGGGGCACGGAGGTCTCATGCACGCCGGGTCAGGAATGTTCTACAATAGAGTGAGCGCCGGGAGACTCCAGCATTCGGGTCCTCATCTTTTACGCTCCCTGAGAACGCTCCTCATCTAAAATGTTCTTTCTCAATGTCGATAATCTCTGGATTGAATGTAGACCTGACGCCATGAATCTTGAAGATGATCGCATGTGCTTTGTATGCGGCCCGAACAACCCCATCGGCCTCCACCTGGAATTCTGGGATGAAGGGGACAAGTACTGCACCCGCTTCACGCCGGACGCGCGGCACTCCGGGTATGCGGGGATGACGCACGGAGGCGTTCTCACCGCCATCCTCGATGAAGTGATGGGCCGGCTCCTCTGGGTGCGGAACCTCCGCGCCGCGACCGCACAGATGGAAGTCCGCTGGAGCCGTTCCGCTCCCATCGGCGAGCCCCTGCACATCACCGGCTGGATCGAAGAGGTGCGGGGCCGCCTCGTACAGTGCGCGGCTATCGCTCACAACGATGCGGGTCAGGTCGTGGCTCGCGCCAAAGCGAAATTCATGCGCGTCACATGCAGCCCGGCCCCGTGAGGGCTTGAGAGGCCGGGGGTTTACACGGTCCGCATTTCGGTCATCATGATATGATGCGGAAGGATCGCGCCGGAAGGGAGAAAGCGTATTTTCTGACGCTTCAACAGCGATCCTCATAAACCGATATAGACGGGAGAAAACGATATGGCGGTATGTCCGAGTTGTAAGGCCGGAGTGGGAATAGAAGCGGAGACATGCCCGAGCTGCGGGACCCCCCTGCAATGGATCCAGGAGCCCAACCACGATCCTATCGAGGCGATCAAAGAGGACATCGAGGATTACGTGGAGGAGACCTCGCCGGAGGACCTTCCCCTGGCGGAACGTCAGATCGACAGATGGCAGCCCACCATCGGGGCCGGACCGGCGGAAGTGGTGACCACCGCCGAAGAGGCCGCCCCCGTGGCGATCTACGGCGCGCCGGATGAGGTGAGCGCCAAGTTGGTGACCTCCCTGCTGCGCGGCGAGGGGATCGAAGCGACCATGGAGCGCATGACCATGGCGATGCTGGACACCGCACACCGGATGGAGGACGGCGTCTGGGGATACGTGATGGTCCATCAGATCGATGCGGATCGCGCGCGAGAGACCCTTCAGGCGTATCAGTCCAGCGAGGACAACCTGACTTCGACGGAATAACGCGCGCCCTCGCAAAACGCGCTCCGAACAGGGAACATCGTGAGGCCCGGCCTGGAAGAGAAGTGCCGGGCTTTTTCTCGCGATCCTGTGCCGGGGATTGCGGGCGAACATCGATCAATGTTACAATCCTCCCGCTTTCAAGGCTCTCTACGATCCGGCATTCGGCGCTGCTTCCGGCACGGATGAAGAGAGGGGAACAGATACGGGAGGAAAAGGGTCCTGAAGGTGAGACCGGTACTCTCTGCACTTTCAATCATGCATGCTCGACCTCGTTTATCTTAATTGCCCGTTGCCTCATCATCCGGTTTATGCCGAAGCGGGAAGAGGGGATTCGGAGTCCCGGCGATGCCGACCGCTTCCCACGACTCCCCCACACTTACAGGAGATGGTTATGATTCGCACTTTCTGCGCGGCGTTCACCGGCGCTGCGCTTCTTATCGGAACGGTCGCCCATGCGGCGGCTCCCCTGAACTCCCTGCACATCGCTTACCGGGAGACGCTGACTCCGGCCAAGGGCAAGCCGATGTCCCGCACCAGCGAGATGTGGCTGAAGAACAACAAGATGAAAGTCCGCCAGGGAGATCTGTATGTCGTCAGCAACGGCAAGAAGAGCTACATCTATTCCCCGAAGGACCCGCAGAAGCGGATGCAGGTGACCAACGTGCCTCCCGGCCAGCAGGCGGCCTCCGTCTCCGCCCAGATCAGCCAGATGATCAGCCCGCTGCTGAAGCGGATGAAGAAAGTGGGGACCGGAACGGTCCTCGGCTATCCGGTGGACGTTTACCAGATTTCCGATCCGAAGCAGAAGGCATCGAATAAAACGTGGGTGGCGAAGACCATCGGCGCGCCGATCTTTCTCCGGGAGGAGCGCAAAGGCCCGCAGGGCACGCTCCGAATCGAAGCGACGGCGTTGAAAGTGAACCCCGTCCTGGCGGATCGGACGTTTGCCGCTCCCACTGGGTACAAGGCGGTCACGGCTCCCCCAGCCCCGCGAGGGAAAGCGGCCCCCCCCGCCAAACGCTGATCGAGCCCCCTGCAACTGTGCAGCTTTGATGAACCCGCCTGAGTAGAGTCAGGCGGGTTCATTTTTTAAGCTCAATCGAGAAGAGTGTAGGTCCGATGGGAGGAGTGCCGCGACTGAAGTTGCTTCTGGGGAGCCTCTGCTGCGCTTCGGCTGAGTGTCCCTGCGGGACACGGTAAAGACTTACAGCATTGGATGCGTCCCGGAGGGACGCTCGGCTGTAAGCCCCACAGGAGCGACTGCAGTCGCGGCACTCCCCGCAGGAACTTCCATCCCGGCACTCCCATAGACTACTCGATAGGGTTATTTTTACACGCGAACCCGGTGTCACCGCACCATGCCGAAGATTCACCCTTAATTCCATGCACCGTCATTCTCAAGCCGGGTGGAGGCTACCGCCCATCTCAGCCTCCGTAGAGGTTTCCAGCGACGTATCCAGGGCGCTCATCAGGGCGGTCGCGTTGTTGAGGAAGCTGGAGATCGCGCTGAGGGCGAGGGGCCCGGCCAGGACGCGCGTGGTTCGAGGCGATATCATGTACGCGTAAGTGAGGACGACCGCCATCCAGAAGGCCAGGCAATCCGAACAGAGCGCCAGATTGCCGACGGCGCCGCGCCACCCTTCCGAGCGGGCGATTTCGGTGGTGTTGCCGTCTTCGGTCGTTTCATAGATGAACGGGGCGCGCAGGGGGCGCGTCACTTCATCCAGCGCGGCAACCCGTGCCGCTTTGTACGCGGCCAGGGCGAGCATCGCAATGTCTCGCAGGGAGGCCGTTTTGAGATTGTCATGGCACTCGGAGCTTCTATTGGCCCCGAACGTGACCAGCGTGTAGATTCCGATGATTCCGAGGTACCACGGGAACTTGCTGTCGCGAGGGACGTGAGCATCAGGGGTGTTCTCAGGGGACGAGGATTCGGCCATGGGGTTCTCCTGGCGGTTGCATTCTCTCTTATCTTTTCCGGCAGGCCCCCGCCTTAAACCGATCAGAGAAAGGCTTCACCCTCGATCAAAGCGGCGAACAAAAGGGTTCTGAGGGCCCATGGTGTAAAATGAAGTCATGGAGAACCCAGAGTGAAGCGCGGCTTTCAACAGAGGAAAGGTTGAGGAGATGAGCATACCGAGCATCGGCATTCCCCCGCTGGCGGGGATCGCGACCTACGAAGAGGCGTCCGTCCCCGGCTACAGTGTGGATGACAACGTGGACCTCATGCGCCGATACAACTACGTGGAGACGCGGCTATACGAGATCAGCGCGGCGTTCCTCAACCCGACGCCGGAATGGGAGGTGAAATGCGCCCTGAGCATGCACCTCTACCTCGATGGCGAGCACAGCCAGGCGCTGAGGAAGCGAGTCTCCGAATTGCGTCGGCCCCCGCTCTACCTCGATAAATGCCCGGACGAGCGATTGGAAGCGCTCATGGAAGAGGCGCTGCGGGCGAAGGACACCATAGAACTGCTGACGGGAGTCTACCGGGTGATCCGCCCGGCGCTCCTGGATGCTTACCGCCGGCACATGGAGGAGACGAACCCCGTCTTCGACCACCCCACCTGCCGACTCCTGCGGATCGCGATCCAGGAAGAGGAGGAGATGATCGCGTGGGGAGAGGCGGCACTCAAGACCTTGGCTTCGGATGAGAAGGCCCGAGCGACCGCCGAAGTGTGGGAGAGCCACCTGAGCGCGTACCTCCGGGCCGCCGGAGGCATCACCGGAAAAGAGGAGACGAAGGGAGACCTGGATCTCCCCGCCTCCCGCGCCGCCGAGGAATTCGTACCTGACATGGACCCGAAGCGCGACTGGCGGAGCGGCGAGATCTACAACTTCCACTACCGCGCGAACGACGTTTACCTCGATGAGGCGGCGGACTGGGACGAGCGGGTGCTTGCGCTGATGTACAAGCGGTTCCACGAGATGGACGTGCCGGAGATGATGGCGAGCATCCTCCTCCAGACGAAGGGGAAGCCGTGGGAGTACTACCGCGACATGGCCCGCCAGCTCTGGGACGAGGCCCGACACGCCATGATGGGCGAGGTCTGGTTCGCGAAGTACGGCGTGGATTGGAGTCGATACCCCAACCATGTCGGCTGGGGCATGCACCTCAACCTCGACCGCGCCCCCCTGGAGCGGCACGTCATCCTCTACTACATCGAGCAGAGCCTGATGGACGGGAAGACGGGCAAGCGTCTCGAATGGCTCATCGCGCAGAGGGCGAACGACCCGCTTGCGACCTTTTTCCAGGATTACGACTGGGCGGACGAAGTGCTCCACGCGCAGATCGGGCGGAAGTGGCTCAAGCCGGACGTGGGCGACACGAAGGCGCTCCTGAACTTCGGGCGAGAGATCGCCGCCCGCCCCAGCCCCACCATGGAGGCGCGCGCCCGGACGACCCCGCAGGAAGACTGGTGGCCCCGCTTTGTGAAGGACGTGCTGGGGAAGGAGAGCACGTCGCAATCGGGCATCCAGCACTCCATCATCCCGAAGTTCGAGCAGGTGGCTTCCGGCTGACGTGACCGGAACCCTCCGGGGAGAACCCCTGAACCCTGACAAGGTGAACGGGTGTCGAGTCTCATAAACGATAGCGCTCTGGCAATCTCCTCAACTCGCATCACGAACCGCGGACAGCGTTTTACGACTTTCCTTTCGTAAGGAGAGCAAGGGAGCGGGAGTGGGAAAGAACACGATGGCCCTTCACGAACCGACCGTTTTCATCACCCGGCACATCCCGGAAGAGGCGCTGCGAATCATCCGCTCCGCTGCCGACGTGCGGGTGTGGCCGGAGGAGCTACCCCCCTCGCCGGAGGAGCTGCGCCGGGAGTGCGAGGGCGTGGACGGCCTCTACTGTATGCTCACCGACCGGATCGACGGCGCGTTGCTGGACGCGACCCCCCGGCTGAAGGTCATCAGCACCATGAGCGTGGGGTACGACCACATCGACGTGTCGGCCTGCCGGGAGCGAGGGATTCTGCTGGGGCACACGCCGGGGGTGCTCGACGAGACCACCGCCGACCTCGCTTTCGCGCTGATCCTCGCATCGGGGCGGCGGATCGCCGAGGCGGATCGTTTCGTGCGGGCGGGGAAGTGGGAGACCTGGTCTCCGATGTTCATGACGGGGCAGGAGGTCCACGGCGCGACGCTGGGCATCGTCGGGATCGGGCGGATCGGGCAGGCGGTGGCGCGCCGCGCGAGGGGGTTCGGGATGCGCCTGCTCTATCACTCCCGCTCGCCGAAGCCGGAATCGGAAGGTCTGGGGGCGGAATACCGGAGCATGGATGACCTGCTGCGGGAGAGCGATTTCGTGAGCCTGCACGTCCCTCTCACTGAGGAGACGCGGGGGCTGATCGGGGCGCGGGAGCTGGCCGTAATGAAACCGACGGCGCACCTCATCAACACCGCGCGCGGCCCGGTGGTGGATCAAAGGGCGTTGTCTGACGCATTGGCAAGAGGGCAGATCGCCGGGGCGGGGATCGACGTGTTCGAGATGGAGCCGGTGTCGATAGAGGAGCCGCTGCTGGCTCTGGAGAACGTGACGGTGCTCCCCCACATCGGCAGCGCGACGGTCGCCACGCGAACGAAGATGGCGCGGATGGCGGCGGACAATCTGGTCGCGGGCTTGCAGGGGAAACCCATGCCCCACCCGATCTGAGCAGGTATGAAGGCGGGTCGAGATCTGAAGCCAGCGTCAGAATAGAACAACGGTGTACCGTGCGGTATCCCTCAAGAGTCGCCGGGAGGAGAAGATGACGGGTCAGGACGGAACCGCGGACGGAACCACGAGCCCGCCGCGTATGACGGGGGTGGAACCGATCCTGGCGGTACGGGACGTTCCGGCGACGGTGAATTACTACCGTGACGTTCTCGATTTCCATGACGCGTGGACGTGGGGCGATCCGCCGACGCATGGGGGCGCCCGCCGTGACGGCGTACATCTGCAATTCTCGTTGAACCCGGCCCTGGCAGAGACCGCCGAAGGGCATCAGATCTATATCGCTGTGCGGCACGTCCGGAACCTGTACGCGCTGCATCGCGAGCGGGGCGCGGAGATCGTGTCGGCGCTGGATCCGAAGCCGTGGGGCGTGAGCGAATACATGGTTCGAGACCCGAACGGGTATCGGTTGCGCTTCGCGGGACATGGCTGCGCGCGTCCCACCCCTCCTGAGCAAAGGAGGGAGATCGAGATCGTGTCCCGCCTCCCGACCGGGCCGGAGAGGGAAGCGTTGATCCATGCCGTCGGTTGGGGGGAGGCGACGGACCTGAATGCAGTCATCCAAGGGGTGGTGGCGGTCGTGGAGGGGCGAGTCGTCGGGTGCGCACTGCTGACGGGGGATAACGCCGGCTACTACCAGGTGCGGGATGTCATGGTGCATCCGGACTGGCAGGGAAGGGGCGTCGGATCGAAGTTGATGCGGGCGATGATGGATGATCTCAAGGCCCGCATCTCGGGTCGCGCGTTGGTCGGCCTCTACACCGGGGCGAACCTGCACGACTTCTACGCGCGGTTCGGGTTTCTGGGGCCGGACCACGGCCTGTACGGCATGACTCAGGCGATCGAAGGCCACGGTAATGAAGCGCAGGAGCGCGAATAGGCGAGAAGTGAAGGGCCGGGTGGCCGGTTTACGAGGAGAATTGCTCCTTACCGGGGGCGGCCTCCGATACTTCTCTCTGAGAGTCCCTGGTCAATAGATCTAATAAAAGAAAACTCGGTAGTGGATCCGATGGGGAGGATGCTCTCGGTGGGAGTGAGGGGGTGACCTCTCCCCCCCCCAGGCCCGGCCCTCTGCGCTTCGCGCATTCACCCGCCTCTCCCGATAGTTGAAGTAC
>JAHWJO010000110.1 GCA_019348365.1 Armatimonadota bacterium
CATGAGGGGTGGAAAGGTTCACCGGTCCCATCGCCACATCGGAGAAGCCTGGCTGGGTGTTCAAAGCCAGCAGCATTTGAGAGATGACGTAAGCGTTGTCGCCGCGACCGGCCATCTCCAAGCTCTTGCCGCTGTTGTCCGCGCCCTGAGTGACGTTGATGGTCTCCAGCCGCGCCGTATTCGGAACGCTCCGGGCGATCTGAGCGTAGAGATACTGCCAGTGATCCAGGCGGCGGTGAGAGGCCTGAACCAACTCGACCCGGGGGCGCAGCGTGCCCTGTGCGGCGCGGAGTCGGCGGACCTCCTCGGCTTGCTGGCTGTAGGCGACTTTCTGCAGATTCGTCTGCTCGGTCTCCTGCTTCATCTGGCGGATGCTGAGGATCCCGAACAGGAGATACACCGTCGTCGCCAGTACCACCAGCACGGTGCCCCGAATCAATCCCTCGCCCAGCCGGCGGAACTTCGCTTGTTCGGCACGGCGGCCGGATATCAGGTTAATCGTTATCATCGTGTCCTAACCTTCACTTCTCCCTGTTGCTGTTGTACCGGTCCTGGAGAAAAGGGCCGGGACCGGCGTGAACCGGCTGAAGACGACTCTCCGGGTTGAGCCCGCAGAACCCTAAAGCTTCTCGCTCCGGGTGTAGAGCGGCCAGAGTCCCAGGCCGATGGCGATCAGGTAGGTGGGTTGATGGTCCCTCAGGACCGCTTCCGCCTCCGGAGCCACCTGGATCACGCCGTCGTCGGGCAGCTCGGCGGTGACCACGTTCATCTGGAGGACGTTTCCGAAATAATCCGCGGTATGGACCAGCTGCGACCCGCCGCCAAGCAGGACCACCCGGTCCACCAGCCCCTCGATGCTCTCCCAGTCGAGGGTGGAGGCATAGTAGGCGAGAGACCGCCGAATATCGCGGACCAGCTCTTCCAGCAGGGAATGGATGACCCGGCTGGCCGTGGCATCCGGGCCGCCCTCCTCCGTGGTATCCGCGCTCAAGGCATGCTTGATGGATTGGGCTTCATCGAAGTCCACTCCCAGCACGCCCGCCAGGGCGTTGGTGAAGCTCGTGCCGCCGATGGGGATGGTGCGGGTGAAGACGGGGGTCTGCCCGTGAACGATCGTGACTTCGGTGTAGCTCGCGCCGAGATCGACGAAGGCGACCGTGAGCGGGGTCTCGTCCGAATCGACTTCCGGCACATGGGGGAGGAGCGCCCGGATCATCGCGAGGGCGTTCACGTCCATCGCAATCGGGTCCAGCCCGGCCATCTCCAGCGCCTGCACCCGGCCATCGACGAGCGGCCGGGGAGCGGCTACGAGCAGCACCGGCATATCGGCGCCCGGCTCGGCGTCATGGGGGAGGGGGAGAATGGGGGCCTCGATGTAATTCTCCTCCGGTGTGGTGGAAAGGTATTTCTGAGCCTCCACCGCGAGAGTGCGGCTGAGATCGGCCGGTTTCTGCCGGGGCACCTCGATGGGGCGGAGGGTCACGTTGGCGCCGGTCACCGAGCCGATGCAGGTCCGGCTGGAGACCTCCATCGAGGTCAACAGCTCCCGGAGCGCCATGCCGACGGCCTCCGGCATAACAACCTGGCCTTCCACTACGGCATGGATCGGCGTGGGAGCCATCCCGGCCTTGTGGATCTTCATCCGGTTTCGACCGATCTCGACTTCAACCACCTTCAGGTTGTCGTGACCGATGTCCACCCCCAGAGTCCGTCCGGTAGCGCCTTTTGAGAAGAGTGAAAAGTTCATTCGTTTGATTCCTGAAGAGGCTACGGTCGCCGGCCTCACTTGACATGAGGAGCAGCTTATCGATGGATGCCGATCCCCGGCAGAGAGCCTGGAGTGAATGTGAAGAGTATCGAGACAGGGATCTGCTTTCTCTGTTCTTTATGCCATAGAACCTGTACGATTTTGTGGTTGTGACAGAATCAGCATATCTCGCCGAACTGCTCGCCCGTCATCCGGAGCTCCGGAGCCCGCCCCTGGAGCGCCGCCCGTGAGCAACGATATCACCGCTCGATGCCATGACAGCGACGTACTCCGATCATCGGCAGTCTGAGCGGACGCGATTAGCTCCCGCTCATGGCTCCCTGGAAGCGATCTCGATGTCGAGGCCCTCCTCGCGCGCCACGCCGTCGAGGGCCTGGCGAACCTGTTCCGGGGAGGTCCCTTCGGGCAGCTCGATATCGGCCGCCAGCCGGAACAGGGGCGAGCCGGTCTCCGGAGCGTTGTAGGAAGCGGTTTCCAGTGAAAGGATGTTGATCCCCGTGCGGTAGAGCGCGTCGGAAACGGCATGCACGATGCCCTCGTGATCCAGCGCGCTGGCGGAGACCCGGTACGGGTGGGCGGGAGACTTCCGAGCGGTCTCCGGCGGAGTGGTGGACCGGGTCAGAACACCGAGGCCGGTCGCCTGCTCCAGCCGTGACGTTTCACGGGTGATCGTCTCCAGTTGCTCCCGCGTGCCGGAGAGGAGGATCATGATCCCGAATTCGCCGCCCAGCACGGCCATGCGGCTGTCTTCGACGTTGCCGCCCCGCTCGGTGAGGTACCGGGTGACTTCCGCGACGAGGCCGGGCCGGTCGGGGCCCAGCGCGGACAGCACCAGGAAGGCTCTTTCGGTCATCGTTTTCCTCCTTAGGGATCAGCCTGAGTGTATCACTCCATAGAAAGATTCAGAGGGGTTGTGGCGAAACTGTTTCACCCCTGATTGCACTCGCCGGCGCGTAACGGCACACGACCCCGACCGGGCAAGGGGGCCACTCTCCCTCCCTCGATCAGAAAAGCTTTCCCGAAGAGGAGGCGTGAGGCCGGTACCGCCCCGTACAAGAAAAACCCGTGCCGATACGCGGGCACGGGTCCGTCTGTGTCCAGGCCGAGGCGATCTGGCCGGCTCAACTGCTGGAATAACCGGGTTCTCGTTTTCGATGGAAAGAGAATTTCGCCCCACGTCCACAACAGATATTGGAGGGCCGAGGGCTTTTCCGGAGAGGGGACATGGAATTTCCGAACGGAAAGTAAGGGACCTTCGACGGTTCGGCCTTTAGCGGACGGGGCGGGGGAAGTGGCTGAGGTGAATTTCCAGCCACTGATCCAGCGCCGAACGCTTGAACCGCCACTTGCCGGCCAGTTTCGCCGCCGGAAGGCCGTCGTCGTGAACCATATCCAGCACGGTGCTCCGCCCGACTCGCAGGTAAAAGGCCGCTTCATGCAGGGTCATGACTTCCGGCGGGGGAGCCATTGCGGTGCGTAATTGTTCCATCTGATCCTCCGTCAACCGTACGGTTGAAATCGTGACATCCTCACGCGACTGGGCGCGTGCACATTCCGACTCTTCCACGTATCTCTCCCATGGAGAGACGACGGGCGCGGCGACTACCGGCGTTTCGCGCGGGGAGTCGCCCCCCGATGCCTTCGGGGGAGCGGAGTCCTCGGGTTCGGGACCGACGATGCGCACGGCGCTTCTCATCCGCTCCGCTTCCCGAATCATGGCGGCCAGGCTGGACATCTTACCAATCCTTTCCTTCCAGAGCCATAATGACGGAATGCATCAGGAAATTATCGATCCGCCGGGTCTTCTTGACCATGCCCATGAGCAGCGCGTTGTCCGCCACCTGGCAGATGACGCGGGGATAGCCCTTGGTGTAGGTGTAGAGCTCGTCAATCGCCTCGGGGGTGAAGGGGCAGCCCTTCGCCATGTCGAGCCACGCCGCCCGGAGGCGGTAGCGGATCATCTCGGACGTTTCGACGAGGTTGAGCGGAGGCAGGTGGGCGCGAACTGCGAGGCGCTGCTTCAGCGCCGGGATCCGCTCGATTTTCTCCCGAAGCTCCGGCTGGCCCAGCATCAGCAGGGTCATGAGGTACCGGTCGTTGAGCTGGAAATTGAGGAGCAGGCGCAGCTCCTCGAAGGTGCTCCGGTCCCGGATCAGGTGCGCTTCGTCGATCACCAGCACGACCCGTTTCTGCCGGTGATGGTACTCCAGCAAAGCTTCGTGCAGCCTGCGGACCAGCGGCTGCCGCTGCTTGGGGATCTCCTCCTCCGGCACGTCCAACTGCTGGAGGATCTCGCGGAGGAGGCCCACCGGCGTGAGGACGGGATGCACGATCATGATCACTTTGTAATTCTCTTCATCCAGCTCGGAGAGGAGCTTGCGGCTCAGGGTCGTCTTTCCCAGGCCGACCTCTCCGGTGAGCATAACAGCGCCTTTGTTGCCGGTGACGCCGTAAAGCAGCATCGTCAGGGCATCCTGATGCTTCTGGCTGAGATAAAGGAAGCGCGGATCCGGCGTTCCACTGAAGGGCGGCTCACTCAGGCCCCAATATTGCTCATACATGATAGTCACTCCCAGGACATCGTCATTGAACGGTCAGGAGATCTCCAAGTCTATCGCGGACCGCTGCGCCCCTCGTCGCTGCTCCGGTGAACAGAGCGTCTCGGGAGCTCTCCGCATCTATATTCCATAAAATGGGCGATGTCTCAGGAATGTCCAAAGATTTCTAAAAATTTCGTTGCACAAAAAACAGGGTGCGGCGGAAGGCCTTCGGCGCATGAGAAAGGGCTTTCGCTTTATTGTCGGTTCGAGCAGGAGAAGGGTCGTTTGGCGGAAAACAGGGGGAAAGGGAGACGATCCGTGCCGCCGATATCGTCGGATCCGTCGGGCCGATCGTTTGAATTCCGACCGGGAAGGGTATCAGTAACACACCTGCGCTTCATTGCAACTGCTTCGGCTCTCCTGAGGAAAGGGCACGGATGAACGTTCTCTCGCGAGAGACTCTGCTTCTCGGGCTGATCTGCTCGGCGGACCTGGTTTTGACCGCCGTGCTGATCTCGACCGGCCATTTTACGGAAGGCAACCCCATTCTGGCGCATTACCTGGAGTACGGCCTAGGGATGATGTGCCTGGTAAAGCTGGGCTCGTACGTGGTGCCGCTCGCCCTGGCCGAGTGGTACCGCCAGTACCGCCCGGACTTCGTGGCTCGTCTCCTCCGCGTCACTCTCTGCCTGTACGTCGTCGGCTACGTCACGGGAATCTTTTTTGTGAACATAAAACATATTATGTGAAATTTTGTTCTTTGAAGATTCCGTGGTAAATTCCGATAAATATAAGGAACAATAAAGGGGAAAGCCGAGCTTTCCCCTTTTGCTTTTCCGGCCTTTTCGGAGGATCGGCAGGGCGAAGGAGACGACAACGGAAGAAGTGAGGAGTCTCTGGCGCGTTTCACAGGATTCACTGTTACACTTTTACCTTTGTCGTTGGAACAGGATTTTACACCCTAAAGCGACCCGGTCTGCCGGTAATCCGGGCGCTCTCTCACGGAACAGGAGGCTCGTATGAGCGACCTAATCCTGATGGCCCGGCTGTTTATTGGGATCTTCTATCCAAAAGCGATGGAACCATTGCAGTACCCCTCCCCCCGGAAATAGCTCCGATGGGGAAGGCTCCCCTTCCGGGGATCTGCTTTCTCACGTTTTTTCGACGGTTAGCGCCGATTGGCCCCGATGATGGCCCCCTCCACGGAGGGGGCTTTTTCTTTGGTGCATTCGAGAATGCCTGTGGGGATGCCGCGATGGAGACGTTGGGGGTGAGTTCCCGGTGAATGAATTCACGGCAACCACGGCACGAAGTCGCCCTTCGGCGACTTTACGCGTAGTGACCCGTACTTACGCACAAGCTTCTGTCTCATGTCATCCCGAGCGTCAGCGAGGGATCTGACCGTACGGGGGCGAGTCTTTCGGTCTATGAAAGAGTCTGTTGTACAGGAGAGAGTCGTTCGTCTACGGTGGCAGATTCCTCACTCCGTTCGGAATGACAGGGAAGAGAATCGGAATACATGGAAGGGAGTCGGAAGGACATGGATGGGAGTCCCTGCGTAAGTTCTACCCTACTCTATCTATCAGAGATTCCGGAGGGGGAGTCCGCGCAGTCGGACTTCGTTCTCCTCCAGGCGTGGTTTCAACCGCCAAGTTTACGGCAACCCACGGACTAACGGATAAGGCCTTCTATAATTCCCTGCATGGCGGGCTCACCATTACCCGATGCGATACGCCGGTTAAGGTGAGGGGGATTCCGGGATGCGCTCCGGGTGATTGCTGATGATCCCTTCCACTCCCATTTCCATCGCCCGGTAGATGTGATCCGGCTCATCCAGAGTCCATGCCCAGACGGGGATTCCCCTCTGGCGCAATCCCCGGACCAGGTCCTCCCGGAGCATCGAGCCGGAGAGGCCGGCATAGTTGGCCCCATGAGTGAGCACGGCTTCAGCGATGGAGAGGGTGTCCAAAATAGCTCCCGCCGGGGAGGAGGAGAGCAGCAGGCCGCATGGGAGCCTCGGTTCCAGCTCCTTGAGACGCCGGATGATCGGGAACTGGAACGACTGCACCACCACCCGGTTCATCGCTTCGGCCTGGTGGAGGTGCTCCAGTAAAACGTCTTCCAGACCCGCCTCTTTGAGTTCGATCAGGAGGAGGGGGCCATCCTGGGTCCGTACCAGAGTCTCTTTCAGGGTGGGGATGCGCTCGGCGGAGAAGGAGGGGGCGAACCAGCCACCGGCATCGAAGCGCCGGACCTCTTCCAGCGTCAGGTCGCAGAGCCGGCCCGACCCGTTTGTCGTGCGGTCCACATGGGCATCGTGGAGGATCACCGGCACGCCGTCGGCGGTGGCGCGGAGGTCCAGTTCGATCAGGTCCACGCCGATCTCCTGCGCGGACTGAAAAGCGGCGAGGGTATTTTCAGGGGCGGAGCCGGAAGCCCCGCGATGGGCGATGCGGAGAGGGAGCGACACGTCGGTAAAAGTGGGGCAATAAAAGGAGGAGAATTGAAAGAGGGGCGGGGGACCCGGAAGCCCCCCGCCCCTCATTTAGCCGATTAGAAGCGGTAGCCGAGCTGCGCCGTGATGCCGCTGAAATCCACGTCGGAGACGACCCAGTGGTACTTGCCTTCGAGGAAGAGGTTCCGGGTGAAGTTCCAGTCCAGCACGAGCGGGACGCCGTATTCCGTCTGTCGTCCCGTCACCGGATCGAAGGTATAGAGCCCGGCGCCGATCCCGAAGCTGTACGGCTGGTCCGGATCGTGCCACTTGTGGATCACCTGAAACATCCAGGCGTTGATCCCGCTGGCCGAGCCGTAATCGAGCGCCCCGATCCACTCCTTGAAATCTTCACTCCGGAGGGTGTAATCGATGCCCGCATTGAACCAGACGTTGTCGGAGAAGTTTCTCAGGTTCCCGTCGGTGGGCCAGAATGCCCCCAGGCGGATGGCCCAGGGAGTTCCCTGCTCCTCGGTTTGCGCGATCGCGCCGCCGCTCGCTGTGGTCAGCGCTACTGCCGCCAGAGCGGTCAGAATCCATTTCCGCATGCCGTCATGCCTCCTCTATACCGTGATGAGGGTCCCGCAAAGGGTGCATCCACAAGCGTCACTTCCCCGGACCGGACTGCCCCGGCGATCCACGCTTTCGGGTGTTCTTCAGGTGCATCCATAATCGTTGACCGGAGCAACCACGATATTTTAATGGTCCAAAGGATCAGAGGGCAAATCCACCAACGGTTTGCCCGGCATTTCCGGCGGGCAAAGACCGTCTTCCTCTTCGCCCGGAATGAAAAGAGGGCCGAGCAGGGAGAGATGAGGCCGATACTATGGAATAACCCTGTAAGACGCTCCGGGATGCGCGGCATGTGAGCATCGAGGCCGCGTGAGCCGGCGCAGCGCGTTTCGTCATCCGAAGACGGGGGCGGCCATCGGTTTCACCGATGGCCGTTCCACGAGAATCGCCGGGTGCGACTCGACTCGCTTTCGTAAACTCCAACGAGGATGCCCCCTCTTTTCCGGGTGGAAACCTACGACCGTGTCCGTCATCTATCACTGTAAAAATTGTCGGAATCCGCACCTGTCTCCCATCCAGGTCCATCAGGAGACGGCCTTCCACTCGCTCCAGATGCAGAGCTATTTCGACGGCGCGCGTTATCGCTGCCCCGCCACGAAGGCCTCCGAGTCGTACGATTTCGACGATCACTCCTGGGTCGATGAGGGAATCCTGAACAAGTTGTGCTCCCATATCCTGGACTGGCTGATCCGAACCGGGCAGATGGAAGAATCCGTCCATCTTCTGGAGGGTGAGCTTCTCGCCCCGGAACCGGAGACCGGCCGTCCCCGCCCCGCGCAATTGCTCCCCCCCGGCATCATCCTGAAAGCGGGGTAACGGAAACATCCCCCGCTGCCCCCAAACCCCGTTCCTCTCCTGAGCCGCGCCGGAAGCGAGTCCGGCAGCCGGCAGGGAATTCCGGCCCCGCAACGAAAGAACCCCCGTCCCTTTCTCTTTCCATGCGCGCGACGGAGCCGGTATGCCCGAATCCCCCTCCCCGAACGAACTCCTTTACCTGGGTACGAACGACGGCCTGCGAGTCCTCTGCCGCGCGAGCGACGGCGCTCGGTGGGAAGTCGCCGCGCAGGCGCTGGACAACGCCCCCGTGACCGCCGTGCAGCCCGCGCCGGACGGCTCCGGCGACCTGCTCTGCGCCGTGGGCGTGTGGGGAATGTGGCGCTGCTCCCCCGACGCGAAGGCAACCCGCGAGTGCAATGCCGGAATCTTCAACCGCGAGCTGCACGCCCTCGCCGTGGCAGTGGACGGCACGGCGGTCTACGCCGGGGCCGCGCCGCCGCAGGTGTATCGCAGCACGGACGGCGGAAACGCGTGGGAGACCCTGGCGAGCTTCGAGCGGATCCCCGGCAGCGAAGGCTGGTTCTATCCCGTCCCGCCGAACTACGCGAACATCCGGCAGATCGTGGCGCACCCCGCGCAGCCGCAGACGCTCTACGTTGGCGTGGAGGTCGGCGGCCTTTTCCGCTCCCGCGACGGCGGCGAGACATGGGAAGACCTGACGGGAGACATGGACCCGGACTGCCATGCCATCGCCCTGCACCCGGAGCGGCCCGAACGGATCGTCGTCTCCACCCCGCGCGGCCCGTTCCTCAGCTGCGACGAGGGGCGGACCTGGACTCCTCTGTGGAAGGACCGTAGGCCCAGCTACTCGGCGAGCGTGGCGGCGTGCCCGGCGGAACCGGACACGTTGGTGGCGGGGATCAGCCGGGGCTTTCGCGGCGGGGAATGCCGGATCTACCTCAGCGAGGACGGCGCGGAAACCTGGCGCGAAGCGGAAGGGAAGACCGAATCCCTCTTTCCCAGCCAGATTCGCGGCGCGCTCACATACGCCCGCACCACCCCGCGGACGGCTTACGCCGGGAGCCTGGCCGGGGATCTGCTGGAGAGCCGGGACGGCGGGCGAACCTGGGCCGTGGCCGTTCGTGGTTTGCCCCCCATCCGTGCGATTTACGCGTCGTAAACGATGGACAGGACGAATGCGACACGCAAACGCAGCGTGAGGGGCCGGAGGTTTCTGGGCGTCTTCCTGAAGTCCGGGCTCTTCTTCGGCCTGTTGTTCGGGCTGCTGGGCGGCGGCCTGACGGCGATGCTCCTCTCCGCGTTCCTTTCGAGCCGGGGCATTCCCCTGCTGCCGCTCTGGATGCTCATCCCCCTGATGGTGATCGCGACCGGCGCGCCGATGGGCCTGCTGATGGCGGTGGCGGATGCCACGATGACCCGGAGCACGCCGGAGGACCGGCTGGACCCCTCCGGCGCGGTGCGACAGCGGATCACCCTGGAAGTCCCGCTGCCCCCGGAGGCGGCGCTGGAGGCCGTCTCCCGCATCGTGTTCGAGGAGCTGGGCTGGGCCATCGAAAAGCGGGAAACGGGCCACCTGACCCTGAGGACTCCCGCTTCGTTCCGCTCCTTCGGCGAACAGGTGATGGTGGATCTCCATCCCACGCCGGACGGCAGCGCGGTGCTGCTGTACAGCCGCCCGCTCTCGTTTCTGGTGACGGTGGATTATAATAAGAACCGGGAAAACGTATTGCGCTTCCGGGAATTGCTGCTGGAAAGGCTGGGGCGGGTCCAGCGGGACGGACCTTCTGATGAGGAGTGACCCTGAATAAAGTCTTCATCCATTAAAGCAGGCGACCCTGCATCGCCCGGCGATAAATCACCGGGCGATTGGGACGAAGCCCGCCTGAAGCCGGGCTGGGGAAGTCGGGACTCCTCTCTCCGAAGAGAACGATACGGCAGAGGAGAGTACCGCTTTGAGCGGGATATTATACGTGATAGCCCGATGATGAATCACCGAGCGGTGAAAGACCACCGGGCGATATACGGTACCCGAGCAGGTGAGGAAGACCTACACTAAATTTGAGAGAAAAAGAAAAGGCCGGGTCTCCAAAGGGAGATCCCGGCCTTTTCGCTTTCAATAAGAGCTGTAAGTTCGTCATTACGATCCGATGCTCTCGACTTTCCAGGTGATGTTGAGCGTGTGGTTTCCCGAACGGTTGACCGTGTTCTTCCCCGCCAGCGTGAACACCAGCCCCGTGGTGGACATCGCGGACGCGCCGCCGGTGGAGGTCGCGACCGTGTTGAAAGCGGCGTTGGAGAGCGTGCCGGTGGCGGCGGTGCCGTTGGTCCAGGCGGCGGCGTTCCAGGTCACGTCCCCGGCTCCCCAGGTGGCGGCGCCCGCGACGGGCGGGGTGAAGCTCGCCGCATCCGCTTTGACCGAGAGCTTGAGCTGCTTGGTGGCGGAGGAGAGGACGATGTTGTTGATCGTGACCGAGGCGGCGGCAGCGGCGGTGCTGTTGGCGACGTTCAAGACGTTGAAGCTGATCCCGCTCGGCACGGAGATGTCGGCCTGCTCGGAAACGCTCGCGGTCAGGGTGGTGGTCTGGCTGCTGTCCGGCAGCGTCAC